>NZ_JBNNVS010000019.1:0-116569 GCF_050280665.1 Pseudomonas sp. NPDC089547
TGACTATGTGATTTCTCGCATGGCCACTTGTGATGCTGATAATCTTTTTGACTATCAGCCCGTACTCACAAGCACCCACACGAATTGCTTGATTCGATTTGTTAAAGAGCGTTTGGTTAAGAGCTTTTCGTCTCAACCGAGGCGCGCATTCTACGCTTTCCTCAGAGCCTGTCAAGCGTTTATTTTGAAGTTTTTTTGCGAGAAACTCGTTTGACTTCAAACACTTGGCTCGCTGCGATCTCTCGTAGCGGGAGGCAAATCATACAGCGTTTAGAAGCGCTGTCAACCACCATCTTAACCGCTTGCGATCATTCGATCGTAGCCCTTTCAGCACTTTCCGAATCGCCTAACTCGTTGAATTTCAAGGAGTTTGTCGTTCCGTTGTCGCTGGAAGTGGGGCGCATTATAAGGGGATTCGAAAGCGCGTCAACCCTTAATTTCAAGAAACTTTAATATCGCTGAAAAACAAAGCGGGGAGGCCTACCGGCCTCCCCGCTTTAGTTACCCGCCTTAAAGGCTAGGGAATGCAAATTGCGATGCCTCATGGCTGGCCCGCTGCGGCCAGCGCTGGGTAATCGCCTTGCGACGGGTATAGAAGCGCACCCCGTCCGGGCCGTAAGCATGCAGGTCACCGAACAGCGAACGCTTCCAGCCACCAAAGCTGTGATAAGCCACCGGCACCGGCAGCGGTACGTTCACACCGACCATGCCCACTTCGATCTCGTCGCAGAACAGGCGAGCCGCCTCACCGTCACGGGTGAAAATGCAGGTACCGTTGCCATACTCGTGATCGTTGATCAGTTGCATGGCCTGCTCCAGGCTGTTCACGCGCACCACGCACAGCACCGGGCCAAAGATCTCTTCTTTATAGATGCGCATTTCCGGGGTCACCTTGTCGAACAGGGTGCCACCGACGAAGTAACCATCTTCATTACCGGCTACGCGGAAACCACGGCCATCCACCACCAGCTCGGCGCCAGCAGCAACACCGTCATCGATGTAACCCACTACCTTGTCGCGGGCAGCAGCAGTCACCAACGGGCCCATGTCCAGGCCGCACGAGGTGCCAGCACCAATCTTCAGCGCCTTGATCTGCGGCTCCAGCTTGGCAATCAGGGCATCGGCTACCTGGTCGCCCACGCAAACGGCCACCGAAATAGCCATGCAACGCTCGCCGCACGAACCGTAGGCGGCACCCATCAATGCGCTCACGGCGTTGTCCAGGTCAGCATCGGGCATCAGCACCGCGTGGTTCTTCGCACCACCCAAGGCCTGTACGCGCTTGCCGCGCTTGGTGCCTTCGGCATAGATGTACTCGGCGATCGGCGTCGAACCTACAAAGCTCAGCGCTTTTACTTCCGGCGCTTCGATCAGCGCATCCACCGCTTCCTTGTCGCCGTGCACTACGTTCAGGATGCCTTTCGGCAGGCCGGCTTCCAGCAGCAGCTGGGCAATGAACAGCGTAGAGCTTGGATCACGCTCGGAAGGCTTGAGGATAAAGGCGTTACCGCAAGCGATGGCCAGCGGGTACATCCACAGCGGCACCATGGCCGGGAAGTTGAACGGGGTGATACCAGCGACCACGCCCAGCGGCTGGAAGTCGGACCAGGCATCGATGTTCGGGCCGACGTTGCGGCTGTACTCGCCTTTCAACACTTCTGGCGCTGCACAGGCGAACTCGACGTTCTCGATGCCGCGTTTCAGTTCGCCGGCGGCGTCTTCCAGGGTCTTGCCATGCTCTTCGCTGATCATCTGCGAGATCTTGGCTTCGTTCTGCTCCAGCAGTTGCTTGAAGCGGAACATTACCTGGGCGCGCTTGGCCGGCGGGGTGTTGCGCCAGGCCGGGAAGGCTGCCTTGGCAGAATCGATTGCTTCCTGCACGGTCGCGCGGCTGGCCAGCTCGACCTTGCGTACCGCCTGGCCGGTGGACGGGTTGAAGACATCGGCGGTGCGCTCGCCCTTGGTAACCAGCTCGCCATGAATCAGGTGCTGAACAATGCTCATGCAAAACTCCAGATAAAGAAGGTAGAAGCAGGCGCGCTACATATGCACGCGCCTGGCATCAAAATCGGAAAGATCAGTCGATCAGGTTCAGGTTTTCGCCCACAGCATCAAACAAGCGATCCAGTTCCTGCGGCGTGGTGTTGAACGTTGGGCCGAACTGCAGGGTGTCGCCACCAAAGCGTACATAGAAGCCTGCTTTCCACAACTTCATCGCCACTTCGTATGGGCGGACGATGGCATCACCGTCACGGGCGGCGATCTGGATGGCGCCGGCCAGGCCGTAGTTACGAATATCGACAACGTTCTTGGTGCCCTTCACGCCGTGCAGCAGCTTCTCGAAGTGCGGCGCCAGCTCGGCGGCGGACTGCACCAGGTTTTCCTTCTGCAGCAAGTCCAGCGCGGCGATACCGGCGGCACAGGCGACCGGGTGGGCCGAGTAGGTATAGCCGTGCGGGAACTCCACCGCGTATTCCGGGGTCGGCTGGTTCATGAAGGTCTGGTAGATCTCGCTGCTGGCAATTACCGCGCCCATCGGGATAGCGCCGTTGGTTACCTGCTTGGCGATGCACATCAGGTCCGGCGTAACACCGAAGGCTTCAGCGCCGGTCATCGCCCCCATGCGGCCGAAGCCGGTAATCACTTCGTCGAAGATCAGCAGGATGTTGTGCTGGGTGCAGATTTCACGCAGGCGCTTCAGGTAACCCTTCGGCGGCGGCAGTACCCCGGCCGAACCGGCCAACGGCTCGACGATGACTGCCGCGATGTTGGAGGCATCGTGCAGCTCGATCAGCTTGAGCATTTCGTCTGCCAGGGCAACACCGCCCTCTTCCGGCATGCCCTTGGAGAAGGCGTTCACCGGCAGCACGGTGTGAGGCAGGTGATCGACATCCAGCAACTGACCGAACAGCTTGCGGTTACCGTTGACGCCACCCAGGCTGGTACCCGCAATGTTCACACCATGGTAGCCACGGGCACGGCCGATGATCTTGGTCTTGGTGGCCTGACCTTTCAGGCGCCAGTAGGCACGTACCATTTTCAGCGCGGTGTCGGCGCACTCGGAACCCGAGTTGGTATAGAAGACGTGGTTCAAGTCACCCGGCGTCAGCTCGGTGATTTTTTCCGCCAGCTGGAACGACAGCGGGTGGCCGAACTGGAATGCAGGGGAATAATCCAGGGTACCCAGCTGGCGGGTCACCGCTTCGGTGATTTCCTTGCGGGTATGCCCGGCACCGCAGGTCCACAAGCCAGACAAGGCATCGAAAATCTTGCGCCCCTGGTCGTCGACCAGGTAGTTGCCTTCTGCCGCCACGATCAAACGTGGGTCGCGGTGGAAATTGCGGTTGGCGGTGTAGGGCATCCAGTGCGCATCCAGCTTGAGCTGGCTGGCGATACCGGCTGTAGCGGTTTCGGGCATGTTCATCGGCGGTTCCTCGGAAGACGATTAGGCAACGATGGATCTTGTTGCAGCTAAATTGGCACGCGGATAAAGTCTGAAAAAGCCTACATTTCTAATCTTCAGACAGGCCACGACTAAACTAATGAGCCGACGCCCCGATCCACTCGCCCAAGTCAGCGACTTCGACATCCGCTTGCTGAAGATCTACCGCAGCGTTGTCGAGTGCGGCGGCTTCTCGGCCGCCGAAAACGTACTGGGCATTGGCCGCTCGGCCATCAGCCAGCAGATGAACGACCTCGAACAACGCCTTGGCCTGCGCCTGTGCCAGCGCGGCCGCGCCGGGTTTTCGCTGACCGAGGAAGGCCGCGAGGTCTACCATTCAGCCCTGCAACTGCTCAGCGCCCTGGAAAGCTTCCGCACCGAAGTCAACGGCCTGCACCAGCATTTGCGCGGCGAGCTGAACATTGGCCTGACCGACAACCTGGTCACTCTGCCGCACATGCGCATTACCCATGCCCTTGCCGAACTCAAGGACCGCGGCCCCGACGTGCGCATCCAGATCCGCATGATCGCCCCCAGCCAGGTTGAACACGGTGTGCTCGACGGCAGCCTGCATGTGGGCGTGGTACCCCAGACCAGCCCGCTGTCTGGCCTTGAATACCAGCCGTTGTACAGCGAACGTTCGCTGCTGTATTGCGCCGTTGGCCATCCGCTGTTCTATGCCGATGACCTACAGATCGATGACGACCGCCTCAACAGCCAGGAAGCCATCACCCCAACCTTCCGCCTGCCGGCCGAGGTTCAAGCCCATTACCAGGCGCTGAACTGCACGGCCAGTGCTTCGGACCGCGAAGGCATGGCGTTCCTGATCCTCACCGGGCGCTACATCGGCTACCTGCCAGACCATTACGCCATGTTCTGGGTGCAGCAAGGCCGCTTGCGTGCCCTCAAGCCTCAACAGCGCTTCTATGACTTGAGCCTCAGCTGGGTAACACGCAAAGGCCGGCGGCCTAACCTGGTGCTGGAAAGCTTCCTCGAGAGCCTGGCAGCGACACGTTGATGTCAGTCTCTGCCGCAAATGCTTGTCACTTCGGCGCAGGCAGGTAATCTTGTCCGACAGCCGCAGCCACTGACCCGTACGGAATCGTCCATGACCCTAGAAGTCCCTGCGCACCGCCTCTCCGCCTCGGGCAAGCCCGCAGGCCGCATTCGCCAGAAGAACGAACAGGCCATTATCCAGGCCGCCGAGGACGAATTCGCCCGCCATGGTTTCAAGGGCACCAGCATGAATACCATCGCCCTCAAGGCGGAGTTGCCCAAGGCCAACCTGCATTATTACTTCACCAACAAGCTGGGCCTGTACATTGCCGTGCTCAGCAACATCATCGAGTTGTGGGACAGCACCTTCAACGCCTTGAGCGTCGAGGACGACCCGGGGGAAGCCCTGAGCCAGTACATCCGCACCAAGATGGAGTTCTCGCGGCGCAACCCGCAGGCCTCGCGCATTTTCGCCATGGAAGTGATCAGCGGTGGCACCTGCCTGACCGAGTACTTCAGTGCCGACTATCGTGAATGGTTCCGCGGCCGGGCCGCCGTGTTTCAGGCCTGGATCGACGCCGGCAAGATGGACCCGGTCGACCCGGTGCACCTGATCTTCCTGCTCTGGGGCAGTACACAGCATTACGCTGACTTCGCCACCCAGATCTGCCAGGTCACCGGCCGCAGCCGCCTGACCAAACAAGACATGGAAGACGCAAGCAACAACCTTATCCACATCATTCTGAAGGGCTGCGGCATCAAGCCGGCTGTGTGACCGTCATTTATGCCTTCTACCCTGCTTGACCTCTGCGAATACCGCGAGGAAATCCGCAAAAGCCGCTTCATCACCCTTGCCGGGCCGATCAGCAGTGCCGCCGAAGCGATGAGCTTCATCGAACGCCACAGCGACCTGGCCGCCACCCACAATTGCTGGGCCTGGAAGCTCGGCGCGCAGTACCGCAGCAGCGATGACGGCGAACCCGGCGGCACTGCCGGGCGGCCGATTCTGGCAGCCATCGAAGCGCAGGATTGCGACCAGGTGGTGGTGCTGGTGATTCGTTGGTATGGCGGTATCCAACTGGGTACCGGCGGCCTGGCCAGGGCCTATGGCGGCGGTGCCAACAAGTGCCTGCAGCAGGCGCCCAAGCGGCTGCTGGTGCAGCGTAGCGAATTCACCTGCAGTTGCAGCTTCAGCGAACTGGCACTGGTAAAACTGCGCCTGGCAGAGGTTGACGGCCTGGTGCTGGATGAACAGTTCACGGCCAATGGCGTCGACCTGCTGATTGCGCTCGGCGACGCCCACCTGGCACCGCTACAGCAGCAACTGGCCGACCTGAGCCGCGGGCGCATCCTGCTCGAAGCACGCTGAACATTGCCCACAACAACTGTGGGCCCGCCTGTGGATAAGCTTGGGGCAGTCCCTTGCAGGCTGCGTCTTTAAAGGCCCGCAGAGCTTTGATCATATTTTGATCACTATTTGATGACAGCCGCAAACTGCTGAAAGCTCAAGAGTTATCCCCAACACCAAGCCAGCCGGGCCTGCCCGCATCGCCCTCGGCTTGCACACAATAACTGTGGAACAGCCTGTGGATAACCCGTGCGCCAACAGGCGACGCGCCCGTCCAGGCAAGGCCCCGGCGCAGTTGATCGTTTTTTAGACAGTTAAAGCCGAGGCAGTGGCTGCCGCTGTGGATTATTCTCAATACCCTTCTTTATCACCGACCACGGAGCGCGTTCACATGGCTAACGCAAAAACCGCACTTATCATTGGCGCTTCTCGCGGGCTTGGCCTGGGCCTGGTGCAACGCCTGCACGAAGACGGCTGGGACATCACTGCTACTGTCCGCAACCCACAGCAGCCCGGTGCGTTGGCGGACGTACCCGGCGTGCGCATCGAGCAGCTGGAAATGAACAACACCGCCCAGCTCGATGGCCTGAAGCATCGCCTGCAAGGCCAGGTGTTCGACCTGGTGTTCGTCAACGCCGGTGTCATGGGCCCCCTGCCGCAAGACCTGGAGGCGGTAAGCAACAACGACATCGGCGACCTGTTCATGACCAACGCCGTTGCACCGATCCGCGTGGCCCGTCGCCTGGCAGGCCAGGTACGTGAAGGCAGCGGCGTGCTGGCCTTCATGAGCTCGATCCTGGGCAGCGTGACCATCCCCGACGGCGGTGAAATCTGCCTGTACAAAGCCAGCAAAGCCGCGCTGAACTCGATGATCAACAGCTTCGTCGTCGAACTGCAGCGCCCCGACCTGTGCGTACTGGCCATGCACCCGGGCTGGGTCAAAACCGACATGGGCGGCGAAAACGCCGAAATCGACGTGCTCACCAGCACCCGCGGCATGCTCGACCAGATCAACGCACAAAGCGGCAACGGCGGCCTGCGCTTCATCAACTACAAGGGTGAACCCTTGGTCTGGTGATTCACCGGGTCGCAGCCTGGTCGGGCGCAATGCCCGGCCAGGCCCTGTAGAATGGCGGCAACCGTACCTGATTGAGATACCCCTATATGTATGACTGGTTGAACGCCCTGCCCAAGGCCGAACTGCACCTGCACCTGGAAGGCTCGCTGGAGCCCGAGTTGCTGTTCGCCCTGGCCGAGCGCAACAAGGTCGCCCTGCCCTGGGGCGATGTGGAGACCCTGCGCAGTGCCTATGCCTTCAACAACCTGCAAGAGTTCCTCGACCTGTATTACCAGGGCGCCGACGTGCTGCGCACCGAGCAGGACTTCTACGACCTGACCTGGGCCTACCTGCAACGCTGCAAGGCGCAGAACGTGATTCACACCGAACCGTTCTTCGACCCGCAAACCCACACCGACCGCGGCATCCCTTTCGAAGTGGTGCTCAATGGCATCAATCAGGCGCTGAAGGATGGCCGCGAGCAACTGGGTATCAGCAGTGGCCTGATCCTCAGCTTCCTGCGCCACCTCAGTGAAGAGGAAGCGCAAAAAACCCTCGACCAGGCTTTGCCGTTCCGCGATGCGTTCATCGCCGTTGGCCTGGACAGCTCGGAAATGGGCCACCCACCGAGCAAGTTCCAGCGCGTGTTCGACCGTGCCCGCAGCGAAGGCTTCGTGGCCGTTGCCCATGCCGGTGAAGAAGGCCCGCCCGAGTACATCTGGGAAGCGCTGGACCTGCTGCACATCAAGCGTATCGACCATGGCGTGCGCGCCATCGAGGACGAGCGCCTGATGCAACGCATCATCGAGGAACAGATCCCGCTCACGGTGTGCCCGCTGTCCAACACCAAGCTCTGCGTGTTCGACCACATGAGCCAGCACAACATCCTCGACATGCTCGAGCGCGGCGTGAAAGTCACAGTCAACTCGGACGACCCGGCCTACTTCGGCGGCTACGTCACGGAAAACTTCCACGCCCTGCACACCCACCTGGGCATGACGCAAGACCAGGCGCGACGCCTGGCGCAGAACAGCCTGGATGCCCGGCTGGTCTGATTGAACGACGGCGTTGCGTTCACCCGACCTGCAACGTCGCCACGCGGGCAATGCGATTGATCTGCTGGATACCCAGCGCCGAGATATGCAATGCCCGCGTGTCCTCTGCCTCACGCATCCAGCCAGATTGCAGGAACAGCCTGAACAAGGCCTGGCCCAGCACGCCCCCCAGGTGCGGCGCCTGGTCGTTCCACTCGGTGCAGCGGCAAATCACACAGCCGCGTTGCTGGTCTGGCGCCAGGGCATCGATGTAAACCCCGACAAGCGCCAACTGCGCTCGCCCCTCATCACTCACCATCAGTTGCCTGCCGCTGCCCTCCAGCCAACCGGCCACTATCATGCGGTGATACAACTCACCGGCCATCTCACCGCCCAGGTGGTCACCGCAGCGGCGCGCCCTGCGCATCGACATGGGCAACGGTGACGCAGGCGCCTTGGCCCGCTCGCCCCTGGTGCTTTCCAGCTGCACGCTGGCCAGGGCCTCGACCGCCGCCCCTACCTGCGGGGTCGCCAGCCGGAAGTAGCGTTTGCGGCCCCGTGCTTCATGCCTGAGCAAACCGGCCGACGACAGCAGCGAAAGATGAGCGCAGGCTGAAGAAGAGGTCAGGCCGGTCATAATCGCGAGTTCATTGGCCAGCCGTGGCGTACCGTCAATCAATGCCCATAACATGGCACTGCGTTTGGGGTCGGCCATCAGGCTGGCAATCTGGCTGATACTGCTGGCTGCGTTCATGTCCCTGTAACTCCCTGCAAGTTCACGGTGTGGATGCGATGGCCAACCCTGGCAGGGAAGCCCCTCTCGCTGGCACTGGCCTGGTTCGCCAGTATAAGCCGCTACAAACGCCACTCAGACGACCACGCGACGCAGCCTTTGCCACAAAAACCACTGGGTATGCCTACCCATGGCAAGCAGTGAACAGGTGCCGAAAAGTGGCGCGAGTCCCGGTCATTCAGCGCGCCGATCGCGCTGACCAGCGTTCTGAAATATCTTGATGAAAAAAGGCTTGCTGCAATTTCAGATACGGCCCACAGCCGTCTTCCGCAAATAGCGCGAGATAAAGCGAAGGTTCCGCAGCCTTGCGGGCGCTACGCCCTTCGACCGTCAGTCAGGACACTGTGCCAGCTCATGGCAGGAGGGGAACGCAGCGCTACACTTGAGCGGCTCTCCCCCCTCTGGAGGTATGCCGCGATGAAAATTGTCGTCAGTGCATCGAGCCGCAACCCTGCCTGCCCCTGGCAGGTCCAGCTCGATCAACACGTGGTCAGTTTCCGCAGCGAGGCCGAGGCGCGGGCCTTTGTCGCCACGCTGGAAACCCGCCTGCAGGCACCTCACCCGCTTATGCGGGACGCTTGGCCTGCAAGCGCCGGGTCAGCAGCGCGACACTGACCGCCAGTGCCCCGCACAGGCTGATCACCAGCGCCATCGGCACCGCACTGCCATCATGCAGCAGCCCGACCAACGCCGCCGCGCCTGCGGCAACGCTGAACTGCACGCAGCCCATCAATGCCGAGGCGCTGCCGGCCCGTGCACCCTGCCCGCTCATGGCGCATGCAGAGGCGTTGGGAATGATGCAGCCAAGGCTGGCAATGCAGACGAACAGCGGCACCAGCAATGGCCACAACTGCGTTGGCCGCAGCGCCGCCACGCCCAGCAGCACCAGGCCCGCAGCCAGATACAGCCACACCGCACGCGCCAGCAGGAAAGCCGGCCCACGTTTGGCCAGCAAGCGGGCATTCACCTGTGCCACCAGGATGAAGCCCGCAGCATTGCTACCGAAGAACCAGCCGTAATGCTCGGCCGGTACGTCATAAAGCTTGATGAACACGAAAGGCGAACCGGCGATGTAGGCAAACATACCGGCGATGGCGATACCACCGGTCAAGGCATGGCCCAGGAACACCCGGTCAGCCAGCAGGCGCAGATACTGGCGCAGCGCACCGGACAGCGGCTGACGCGGTATGTGCGCAGGCAGGCTTTCCGGCAGGCCCAGGCTGACCGCCAGCAGGCAGCCTGCACTGAACAGGCTCAGTACCAGGAAGATCGACTGCCACCCGGCAAGGTTGACCAGCACCCCACCCAGCATCGGTGCCAGGATCGGCGCCAGGCCCATCACCAGCATCAGTTGCGAAAACACCTTGGCCGACGCCACCGGGTCGCACTTGTCGCTGACGATGGCACGCGACAGCACCATGCCGGCACAACCGCCCAATGCCTGGACGAAGCGCGCCAACACCAGGGTGTCGAGGTTAGGGGCGTAGGCACAGGCCAGTGACGCCAGGGTGAACAGGGTCACCCCGAACATCAGCGGTTTGCGGCGCCCAAAGCGGTCAGCAACCGGCCCGTAGGCCAACTGGCCGATGGACAGGCCCAGGAAGTAGGCGGCCAAGGTGGCCTGCACGTGTTTTTCATCGGTAGCGAACGCCTGTGCCATGGCCGGGAAGGCGGGCAGGTAGAAGTCGATCGCCAGGGGCCCGAACGCACTGAGTGCGCCCAGGATGAGCACCATTCGCAGGTTCATCAGGAATCCATAGCAGGCTAAGCAAGTGGGTGATTCTACCTGCTGTGGACCCCTTCAGTATGAAAACATTTGCAACAAACCAGGTAAGTCTTCAGGCAAGTTCGGCCTGGTAACCTTCATCCCGAATGGCCGTAAGAATTTGCTCCTGGGCCAACTCACTCTGCACGCGCACCTGTTTAGCCGCCAGGTCGATCTCGACCTTGGCCGCAGCATCCTGCTCCTGCACTGCCCGGGTCACGGCTTTCACGCAATGGCCACAGGTCATGCCTTGTACATTGAACACTTGCATGGGGGACTCTCCTTCAGGTTTTCAACAAGTCTCAAGCTTGCCATCGGGGCAAGGTCAAGCACTGCCAACAACAGCCGGGCTGGAAATCCGCGACGGCGTCGGCCAAGCTTCGCGTTTGACGATCAGGCAAGCAGGAGACTTTTCATGTTCAGGGCAGCATTGGGCGTCGTCGGGCTATTGAGCGCGCTGGCTGCGGTGCCACCGGCCAGCGCCGAGGGCAACTCGGACTACAGCGTACTGATCATTTCCAGGGAACGCCTGGAGGTGGCCACCAGTTGCGAAATTGGCGTCTACCTCAACGACCAGCTCTCCGGGCGCGTGTTCCAGGAGCAATCCACCTCGTTCAACCTGCCACCCGGCCCGGTGGATGTGCGCCTGCGCCTGCTACCAGGGCAGATGCCAGGCTGTGCAGCGGGCATCGAAGACCAACGCAGTACACGTTTGAACCTGCAGGCGGGCCAGATCAACAAATACCGCATCGCCATGGGGCAATATGGGCTGGAGTTGAAGCGAGCCGGCCTGGGCTATTGACCTTACCTGTGTGGCAAGGTTGATGCTGGAGGCCTGTCCAAGGAGGAGAGCCATGCCCGCATCCACCAATTACGACCTGCCGATCTCCGGCATGACCTGCGCCAGCTGTGCCGGCCGAGTCGAGCGCGCCTTGCGCAAGGTCACTGGCGCTGAACACGTCAGCGTCAACCTCGCCACCGAACAGGCCCGGGTCCAGGCCCCGGCCAACAGCCTGCCCGCCCTGGTCGACGCCGTGCGCGAAGCCGGCTACGGCGTGCCCACCCGCACCGTCGAACTGCAGATTGGCGGCATGACCTGCGCCAGTTGCGTCGGCCGCGTAGAGCGCGCCCTGGGCAAGCTGCCCGGGGTCGAGCAGGTCAGCGTCAACCTGGCCAGCGAACGCGCGCACCTCGAAGTGCTCGCGGCCCTCGACAACAATCTGCTGATCGGCGCCGTTGAAAAAGCCGGCTACAGCGCCAGCTTACCGCAAGCGGCCAACGACAACCAAAGCGCTGCCCAACGCCGCCTGCGCAATGAGCGCTTGGCAGTCGGTGCAGCCTTGCTGCTGGCCCTCCCGCTGGTCTTGCCAATGCTGGTGCAACCGTTCGGCCTGCACTGGATGTTGCCGGCATGGGCACAGTTCCTGCTGGCCACGCCGGTGCAGTTCATTCTCGGCGCCCGCTTTTATGTAGCGGCCTGGAAGGCCGTGCGCGCCGGGGCCGGCAACATGGACCTGCTGGTGGCCCTGGGCACCAGCGCCGGGTATGGCCTGAGCCTGTACCAGTGGGCACAGGCCCCCGCCGGCATGGCCCCGCACCTGTACTTCGAAGCCTCCGCAGTGGTCATTGCCTTGGTATTGCTGGGCAAGTACCTGGAAAGCCGTGCCAAGCGCCAGACCGCCAGTGCCATCCGCGCCCTCGAAGCCCTGCGCCCGGAACGGGCCTTGCGTGTGGTCGATGGCCGGGAGGAAGACGTGGCCATCGCCCAGTTGCGCCTGGGTGACCTGGTACTGGTCAAGCCCGGCGAGCGCTTCCCGGTCGATGGTATGGTCGAAGACGGCAGCAGCCATGCCGATGAGGCCCTGATCAGCGGCGAGAGCCTGCCGGTGCCCAAGCAACCCGGCGACAACGTAACCGGGGGCGCCATCAATGGCGAAGGCCGGTTGCTGGTACGCACGCAGGCGCTGGGCACCGAAACCGTGCTGGCCCGAATCATCCGCCTGGTCGAAGACGCCCAGGCAGCCAAGGCGCCGATCCAGAAGCTGGTCGACCGGGTCAGCCAGGTGTTCGTCCCGGCCGTGCTGGTACTTGCCCTGATCACCCTGATCGGCTGGTGGCTGGCCGGCGCACCGCTGGAAACCGCGCTGATCAACGCCGTCGCGGTGCTGGTCATCGCCTGCCCCTGCGCCCTCGGCCTGGCAACGCCTGCGGCAATCATGGCCGGCACCGGGGTTGCCGCCCGTCACGGCATCCTGATCAAGGACGCCGAGGCACTGGAGCGTGCCCATGCGGTGAACCGTGTGGTCTTCGACAAGACCGGTACCCTTACCTCTGGCAGCCCCCGGGTGGTCCACAGCCAGGCGCAAGCAGGCAGCAGCGCCGACCTGCACCGCCTGGCCGGTGCCTTGCAGCGTGGCAGTGAGCACCCACTGGCCAAGGCGGTGCTGGATGCCTGCGCCGAACAAGGGCTGGATGTGCCGAGCGTTACCGACAGCCAGTCGCTGACCGGGCGTGGCATCGCCGGGCGCGTGGAGGGCCGCGAGCTAGCGCTGGGCAACCGCCGCCTGCTCGACGAAAGCGCCCTGCAACCCGGTGACCTGGCTGCCAAGGCCCAAGCCTGGGAAGCCGAGGGGCGCACGCTGTCGTGGCTGATCGAACGCGGCGCGCAACCGCGTGTGCTGGGCCTGTTCGCCTTTGGTGACAGCCTCAAGCCCGGTGCCGCGCAAGCCATCGATACCCTGCATGCACAGCACATCAGTAGCCACCTGCTGACCGGCGACAACCGCGGCAGCGCCAAAGTGGTTGCCGATGCCCTGGGCATCGACGATGTGCACGCCGAAGTGCTGCCCGCCGACAAGGCCGCTACCGTGGCCGCGCTCAAGCAGGATGGCGTGGTCGCCATGGTCGGCGATGGCATCAACGATGCCCCGGCACTGGCCGCCGCCGACATCGGCATTGCCATGGGTGGCGGTACCGACGTGGCCATGCAGGCCGCCGGTATCACCCTGATGCGCGGGGACCCGCGCCTGGTACCGGCAGCCCTGGAGATCAGCCGCAAGACCTATGCGAAGATTCGCCAGAACCTGTTCTGGGCGTTCATCTACAACCTGATTGGTATCCCGCTGGCCGCGCTGGGTTACCTCAACCCGGTACTGGCTGGCGCCGCCATGGCCCTGTCCAGCGTCAGCGTGGTCAGCAACGCGCTGTGGCTCAAAGCGTGGAAACCCACCAGCAGCAACCAGGAGACGCCATGAATATCGGCCAGGCCGCCCGCCGCAGCGGGCTCAGCACCAAGATGATCCGCTACTACGAATCCATCGGCCTGCTAAAGCCTGCCACACGCAGTGACAGCGGCTACCGCCTGTACCAGGCCGAAGACTTGCACAGCCTGGCCTTCATCAAGCGGTCCCGCGACTTGGGCTTTTCCCTCGAAGAGGTCGGCAAGCTGCTGACCCTGTGGCAAGACCGCCAACGAGCCAGCGCCGATGTAAAGGCGCTGGCCCTGCAGCACATCGATGAGCTGAACCGGCGTATCGAGGAATTGGTGAGCCTGCGCGATACCCTTGGCGAGCTGGTTTCGCATTGCCAGGGAGACGACCGCCCGGACTGCCCGATCCTCAAGGACCTGGCCAACGGTGCTGCTGGCAGCTGCTGTCACTGAGCTGTCAGCGGGGTTTGGTATGCCATATACGTCCAAACGCGACCGAATAGTCACCAAGTACGACTTTATCCAATAAATACGGGCGTTTTCCTACATAAAACCCGGATGCTGCCGATGCAGTTGCTACCTGCCTCGTGTGTCGACAATAAAAATTCCGGGAGCGTCGATGAGCATCAAACAGAAACTGACCTGGGCATTCGCGGTCATCGCCGGCTTGCCCATCGTCCTTGTGGCCACCCTGGTGGTCCTCAACCTGCGTGGTGAAGCCCGCGACGGATTCCTCGATGGCAGCAGCCGGGAAATCCGCCAGGTCAGCAACGCGATGAACATCTTCTTCCAGGGTATCAACCAGAACGTCGAGTACCTGGCTGCGCAACCCATGGTCGCCGCCACAGGCAGCAACCTGAACAAGTTCACCAGCGCCAACCCGTCCTACGAACTGGGCGAGCAGGACAAGCAACTGCTGGACTTCTTCACCCGCCTGGCAGACTCGCACCCCAACTACGCCTACGTGTCCTACGGGGTCAGTGACGGCGGCTACGTCGGCTGGCCGGCCGGGCAAAAGTTCGTCAACTACGACCCGCGTCCACGCCCTTGGTACCAGCTGGCCATGGCCAACCCGGGCAAGACCGTGCGCACCGGCGCCTACTACTGGGCCGCCGACGACGCGGTGCTGGTCAGCACCGTGCGCGCCGTGGCCAACCAGCTGGGCAACCCCGGTGGTGTGGTCAACATTGACGTGTCGCTCAAGGGCCTGACTGAAATCGTCAAGCAGATCAAGCTGGGCGAAAGCGGCTACCTGATGCTGGTGGAAAGCAACGGCAACGTGATGGTCGACCCACGCGACGCCGGCCACAACTTCAAGCAACTGGCGAGCTTTGGCGACGGCTATGCCGAGTTGGCCAAGGCCGGTAAAGGCCTGGTCGAGGTCGAGCTCAATGGCGTGCGCTACATGGCCAACGTCTACCCCGACGAGCAACTGGGCTGGACCTTCATCGGCCTGATCGAACAAAGCGAAGTGATGCAGACCACTACCCGGCTGACCTGGCTGATCGGCGCCATCGCCGTGGTGCTGGCCGCGTTGTTCGCCGTGGTCGGAGCAGCCTTCGCCAAGCTGATCGTGCGCCCGATCAACAGCGTTACCAACGGCCTGGAAGACATTGCCCAAGGCGAAGGTGACCTGACCCGCAACCTGGAAATCCGTGGCCGCGACGAAACCGCGCAACTGGCCAGCTGGTTCAACCAGTTCCTGGGGGCCATTCGTAGCCTGATTCAGCACATCGGTGCGGCCGCCGGCAAGATCCTCAGCACCTCCACCAGTTCGACCCGTGTCTCCAGCGATATGGCCGAGGCCGCAGGCCGCCAGCGCGAAGCCGTGGACATGGTGTCCACTGCCTTCCACGAAATGGTCGCCACCGCCAACGAAGTGGCTCGCTCATGCAGCCAGGCGGCGCAGTCGGCCGACAGCGGCCAGCAGCAGGCCCGTGAAGGCCAGCAGCAGATCGATGCTGCGGTAAACAGCGTCGATCGCCTGAGCCAGGAAATCGAACAGTCGGCGCAGTCGATCCAGCAACTGGAGCGCGACAGTAACGCTATCCAGTCGATCCTCGGCACCATCCGCTCGATTGCCGAGCAAACCAACTTGCTGGCACTGAACGCCGCCATCGAAGCCGCCCGAGCGGGTGAGCAGGGCCGCGGCTTTGCCGTGGTGGCAGACGAAGTGCGGGCACTGGCCAAGCGCACAGCCGACTCCACCGCAGAAATCGACGGCCTGCTGGGCAACCTGGCCAGCCGCACGGCAGAAGTGGCGGAGCAGATGCATGCCAGCCTGGAAGTGTCGCAGCAATCGGTGAGCCGCATTGGCCTGGCCCGCGACAGCTTCGGGCAGATCCGGGAGTCGGTGGACGTGATCCGCGACATGAACACGCAGATCGCCACGGCAGCCGAGGAACAGCACCAGGTGGCCGAGGACATCAACCGGCACATCAGCCAGATCCACGGGGACGCGCAACTGGTGGCCGAGCTGGCCCAGGCGGCCCGCCAGGACTCCGAGAGCCTGGCAGGGCTGTCCAACGAGCTGGATGCGCTGGTCCGCAGGTTCCGTACCTGATGTGTTGCCTGTTCCGGCCTCTTCGCGGATAAACCCGCGAAGAGGCCGGCACAGGTAACCGTTCACTAAAGCTTCAACTCCCCCGGAGTCGCCCCAAACAACTGCTTGAACGCTGCAATGTAAGCCGAGGTGGAGTCATACCCACACCCCAGCGCCGCCTCGGTCACACTCTCCCCCGCCTCCAGCAACGCCAGCGACGACAGCAACCGCATGCGCTGGCGCCAGTTACGAAAGCTCAACCCGGTCTCGCGCTGGAACAGCCGCATCAGCGTCTTCTCCGAACACCCCAGCTCCCGCGCCCACTGCTGCAACGTCTGCGCCTGGTCCGGTGAGGCGATCAAGCCGTTGCACAGCGCCAGTAACCCTGGGTGGCGTGGCAACGGTAGCGAAAACCCGACTTCAGGCAAGGTCCGCAACTGGTCAAGCAGCACTGCCACCAGGCGCGCCTCGGCGCTGTCACCCTCGGGGTAATCCGCCGGGAACAGGCAGAACTGCTTGATCAGCTCGCGCGCCAGCGGCGTCACTTCCAGCACCCGGCACTGCGCCGGCGCCCACGGGCAGGCATCGCGGCGTACGTACAGGCTGCGCATCTCGGCCTGCATCGATGTCACCACTTCGTGCTCGGCATCGGCAGGAATCCACACGCCCCACTGGGGCGGAGCAAAGTAGCTGCCGTCACGGGTGTAAATGCCAAGTACGCCACTGATGGCGTAGGAAAACTGCACCCAGTCGTGCTGGTGGCGAGTGGTCCACGACCCCGCGCCAAGGCTTTCGGCACGGGCATAGAGGGGCCTGGGCAGGTAGTCCAGCGCAGGAATGGCGCGGGGGTGTCCGATGATCGGCATGGCGGCTTCTTGTAGTTCTGAGCAGACAAGCCTAACAGCTCACTTATAGTCAAGTCAGGCGCAGTCCCGATGTGGGAGACTCTTATTCAAAATCTGAAAGCCTGCGCGAACCCTGTGGGAGCGGGCTTGCCCGCGAACACCGGCAAAGCCGGTGCCATCCACTGCGTTGCCTGTTTCGCGGGCGCGCCCGCTCCCACAGGAAGTCCGGTCATCGCTCAACAATGACCGTGACCCCCTGCCCACCCGCCGCACAAATCGAAATCAACCCACGCCCCTTCCCCGCCGTGGCCAACAGCTTCGCCAGGTTGGCCAATATCCGCCCCCCGGTCGCCGCAAACGGGTGCCCGGCCGCCAGCGAGCTGCCTTTAACATTCAGCTTGCTGCGGTCAATCGCACCAAGCGGCGCCTCCAGCCCCAACCGCTCCCGACAGTAATCGGCATCTTCCCAGGCCCTGAGCGTGCATAGCACCTGGGCAGCGAAGGCTTCGTGAATCTCGTAGTAGCCGAAGTCCTGCAACGTCAGGCCGTTGCGCGCCAGCAAGCGCGGCACGGCATACACCGGCGCCATCAACAGCCCTTCCCGACCCGTGACGAAATCCACGGCAGCGGTTTCGCCATCGACCAGGTAAGCCAGCACCTTAAGCCCCTGCTGCGCAGCCCATTGCTCAGTACCCAGCAATACCACTGAGGCCCCGTCAGTCAGCGGCGTGGAATTACCCGCAGTCAGCGTGCCTTGGCCACTGCGGTCGAAAGCGGGCTTTAGCCTGGCCAACTGCTCAAGGGTGAGGTCCGGGCGCAGGTTGTTATCCCGTGCCAGCGACAGAAACGGTGTCAGCAGGTCATCGTGCCAACCCTCGGCATACGCGGCGGCCAGCTTCTGGTGGCTGAGCAGCGCCAGCTCGTCCTGCTCTGCGCGACCAATGCGCCAGGCCTGGGCCATGCGCTCGCAATGCTCGCCCATCGACAACCCCGTGCGGGGTTCGCCATTGCGTGGCAGCTCGGGTTTAAGGTGGTGAGGCCGCAGCTTGAGGAAAGGCTTGAGCCGCTCGCCCAGGCTTTTGCCTCGGCTGGCCTGCAGCAGGATGTGCCGCAGGCCTTCGTTGACTGCAATCGGCGCATCGGAGGTGGTATCCACCCCGCCGGCAATACCGCTGTCGATCTGCCCCAAGGCAATCTTGTTGGCCACCAGCAGCGCCGCCTCAAGCCCCGTGCCACAGGCTTGCTGAATGTCGTAGGCCGGCGTCTGCGGCGACAGGCGCGAACCCAGCACACATTCGCGGGTCAGGTTCATGTCCCGCGAGTGCTTCAGCACCGCACCCGCTACCACCTCACCCAGCCGCAGCCCATGCAGGCGGTAGCGTTCAATCAGCCCTTCGAGGGCGACGGTGAGCATCGCCTGGTTGCTGGCCGTGGCGTAGGCGCCATTGGAGCGGGCAAAGGGGATGCGGTTGCCGCCCAGGATCGCGACCCGGCGAAGTGAACGCATGTGCTTGTTCCTCCTGAAACATTTTGATCCGTACAGCCTAGGTGTTTTTACCGCATTCGAACGACCTTGCCACAAAGTTGGTCCACACTTTCAAGCTTGCCTTTGCGGAGACCCACTCATGAGCGATCGCTACCTCGGTTTTGCCAACTCCAACCTCGGCCGCCGCCTCGTGGATGCCCTTGGCCTGCCACGCCCGGCGCCACTGGAGCGCTGGCAGGCCGGCCGCCTGCGCCCGGTGGAGGGGGCACTGGTACTGGGTGGCGGGCCACTGGCAAGCCAGGTGGAAGCCATCGCCCCACGCCTGACCGACGAGGTTTACAGCTTCAATGCCGACAACCTGCAGGCCGATGCCTGGGTGGCCGGCCTGGGGCCGAAAATTCAGGCCGTGGTGTTCGATGCCGGTCATTTGTCCGACAGTGATTCACTGAAGCAGTTGCGCGAATTTTTCCAGCCGTTGCTGCGTAGCCTGGCGCCCTGTGCCCACGTGGTGGTGCTGGGCCGTGCGCCGGAAAACCTCGAAAACCCGCTGGCCAGCGTTGCCCAGCGGGCCCTTGAAGGCTTCAGCCGCTCGCTGGCCAAAGAGCTGCGCAATGGCGCAACGGCCCAGCTGCTGTATGTGGCTCCCGGTGCCGAAAACCAGCTGGAGGGCGCCCTGCGCTTCTTCCTTTCGCCCAAAAGCGCGTTCATCTCTGGCCAGGTACTGCGCCTGGAAGCCTGCACCCAGCAGGTGGAGGACTGGACCCGCCCGCTGGCCGGCCGCCGCGCACTGATCACCGGGGCAGCGCGGGGCATCGGCGCTGCCATTGCCGAAACCCTGGCACGGGACGGCGCCGATGTGCTGCTGCTCGATGTACCGCAAGCCAGCCAGGACCTCGACGCCCTTGCGGCACGCCTGGGTGGCAAGGCATTGCCACTGGATATCTGCGCCAGCGACGCGGCAACGCAACTGCTCGCGGCCCTGCCCGACGGCATCGACATCGTGGTGCACAACGCCGGCATTACCCGCGACAAGACCTTGGCCAACATGACCCCGGAATACTGGGACGCGGTCATGGCGGTCAACCTCAAGGCGCCGCAAGTACTGACCCAGGCGCTGTATGACAACGGCGCACTGGGCGAAAACGCACGCATCACCCTGCTGGCCTCGGTCAGTGGCATCGCCGGCAACCGTGGTCAGGCCAACTATGCCGCAAGCAAGGCTGGGCTGATCGGCCTGGCCCAGGCCTGGGCACCCCGCCTCGCCGAGCGCGGTGGCAGCATCAACGCAGTGGCCCCCGGCTTTATCGAAACTCACATGACAGCCGCCATGCCCATGGGCCTGCGCGAGGCCGGGCGGCGCCTGAGCTCGCTGGGCCAGGGAGGGCGCCCACAGGACGTCGCCGAAGCCATCGCCTGGCTCAGTCAACCTGGCTCCGGCGCGGTGAACGGCCAGGTGCTGCGGGTGTGCGGCCAAGCATTGATGGGGGCCTGAGCATGAGCCGACACTGGCACGACCTGCACAGCCCGGCTTCGCGCGCCAGCCTGTACCTGCGTGCAGCCAGCAAGCGCGCGATCAGCGGTGACCGCCTGCCGGACGATGGCCTGCGCTGCTTCATCCGGGTCCAGCCGGGCAACCTGAGCGCCTATCGCAAGCTCTGCCACTTTCCCGACGATGGCCGCCTGCCGGGCACTTACCCCCATGTCATGGCGTTCACGTTGCAGTTGCAGTTGATGACCGCCCCGGGCTTCCCGTTTCCGCTGCTGGGCCTGGTGCATCTGTACAACCGCATCGAAGTTCTGCGCCCGCTTGGCGGTATCGAAGGGCTGCGTTTCTCGGTGTATGCACACAACCTGCAACCCCATGCCAAGGGCGGCACCTTCGACCTGGTCACCGAAGCCGAGGATGGCATCGGCCTGCTCTGGCGTGAAACCAGCCGCATGCTGGTGCGCGGGCTGAAGCTGGAAGGCGAAGCAGCAGCGCCGGCCGACGGTGAGCCTGCGCCGTTGCAGGAGGCCACCCGCTGGTACGCCGACAGTGACATCGGCCGGCGTTATGCCAAGGTGTGCGGGGACTACAACCCTATTCACCTGAGTGCCGCCAGTGCGCGGCTGTTCGGCTTCCCCACGGCCATTGCCCACGGCATGTGGAGCAAGGCCATGGCGCTGGCGGCACTGCGTGGGCACCTGCCGCACAGCGGCTATGCCTTTGAAGTGGACTTCCGCAAACCGGTGCGATTGCCGTCGGAGGTGGTGCTCAGTGCCAGTGAGACGGGGCCTGCCGGGGCGCTGCGGCTCGATGGGCACGGTGACATACTGCATATGTCAGGAGAGTGGGGTCCCCTGTAGGAGCGGCCTTGTGTCGCGATCGGGCCGCAAAGCGGCCCCAGC
This sequence comes from Pseudomonas sp. NPDC089547, assembly GCF_050280665.1. Taxonomy (NCBI): domain Bacteria; kingdom Pseudomonadati; phylum Pseudomonadota; class Gammaproteobacteria; order Pseudomonadales; family Pseudomonadaceae; genus Pseudomonas; species Pseudomonas sp. NPDC089547. The sequence goes on from NZ_JBNNVS010000019.1 coordinate 20,905, forward strand.
AATTTCAGCGGCGACGCTGAAACCCGGGGGCCGCTGCGCGCCCCGATCGCGACACAAGGCCGCTCCTACAGGGCCCGTGGAAGCCCTAGTGTTATGCGCTTGCTTTGCATCGGGCCTGGGCAGAAGCTATGCAGCATTAGGAGACCCCCGATGAACCTGCAAGAACTCACCCAACGCCTGCACCAGATCCGCGACAACAACGACTGGCGCGGCTTCCACAGCCCGAAGAACCTGGCCATGGCCGCCAGCGTCGAAATGGCCGAGCTGGTGGAAATTTTCCAATGGCTGAGCGAAGACGAATCGCGCCAGCTGCCTGACGACAAACTGGCCCACGCAGGCCAGGAAGTCGGTGATGTAGTGCTTTACCTGTTGCTGCTGTGCAGCGAGCTGGGCCTGGACATGGACCAGGTGGTGCGGGCCAAGCTGGCCGACAGCGAGAGGCGCTTCGCCCGATGAACGACCGTCACTTCGATGAACTGGCCACCCGCTTTGCAGAGAAGATCTACGGCGGCGCCAAAGGGGCGATCCGCCTGGCCGTGCTACAGGCCGACCTGGCCGAGGCATTGCCCGACCGCCCCCTGCGCATCCTCGATATCGGTGCCGGGTTGGGCCACATGGCATTGTGGCTGGCCCAGCGTGGCCATCACCTGACCCTGGCCGAGCCCGCCGCCCCCATGCTTGATGGCGCCCGGGCACGTTTCGCCGAGGCCGGCCAGGCCGCCACGTTCATCCAGGCCCCCTGGCAAGACCTGCTTGGCCAGCTCACCGAACCCTACGACCTGGTGCTGTGCCACGCCGTGCTCGAATGGCTGGCAGAGCCCGAAAGCATCCTGCCCGTGCTGCACCAGCTCACAGCGCCCGGCGGGTGGCTGTCACTGGCCTTCTACAACCGCGACGCACTGGTCTATCGCAACCTGCTCAAGGGCCATTTCCGCAAGTTGCGCAGCAACCGGCTGGAAGGTGAAAAACAGAGCCTGACCCCACAGAAACCGCTTGATCCACGCGAACTCAAGGCGCACCTTGACCCTATATGGCAGGTTGAAAGCGAGAGCGGTGTGCGGGTGTTCCACGACTACATGCCCAAAGAGTTCCAGGGCAAGGCCGAGCTGCTCGACCTGCTGGAAATGGAACTGGCCTACCGCCGTCACCCAAGCTTCGCCGGGCTTGGCCGCTACCTGCACTGGGTGTGCCGCCCCCGCTAACCCGCCCCGCCGGGAGGAATACATGCCGTACCGTCTGTTGTGCCTGGCCCTGCTGCCGCTTGCCTTGGCTGGCTGCCAGGGCAGCAACCCCTATGTAGCCAGCAGCCGCCCGTTGCCGCCGGCCCCCGCCCAGGCGGCCAACACCTTCGACAGCAGTGCCTACCCGGCACCCGCCCGGGATTACGGGCACTACCGCAGCTGGAGCTGGCGTAACGGCCAACTGCCCAGCGGCTCGGCCAATGCCGACCCGGCGCAACTGGCCGATGCCGTCAGCGGCGCACTCGACCAGCATGGCCTGCGCCCTGCCCGAGGGGCATCCGGCGACCTGCTGGTAAGCGCCGACATGCGCCTGGAAAAGCGCTTGCGCCAGGTGCGTGACTACGACAGCTACGACCCCTACTACGGCCCTTACCCCTACGGCGGCGTCGGCTATGGCGGTTATCGCCATGGCTACGGGGGTTACGCCAGCGTGCCCATCGTGCGCACCTATGAGGTGGAGGTGATGGTGGTGCGCATCGACCTGTACGACGCCCGCAGCGGCCAGCCGGTGTGGAGCGCCAGCGCCGAAAGCGGCAGCGACAAGGACTCGCCGCGTGAACGCGAAAGCGCCTTGCGCGATTCTGTGCACAAGGCGCTGAGCGGCTATCCTCCCAGTTAACGCTTAACGGAGAACCATCATGTTGCGCCGTCTCGTTTTACTGTCATTCGCGTTATTGCTCGCCGCCTGCTCCAGCAATAACGTCCAGCAGGATTTCGATGCCAGCCGCGATTTTGCTGCCTACCGCAGTTGGGCGTGGCAAGAGCCGGGCCTGCAGTACCGCCCGGACGACCCACGCATAAAAAGCGACCTCACCGAACAGCGCATCCGCCAGGCGGTCGCGGACCAGCTCGACCAACGCGGCCTGCGCCCTGTGCAGCCTGGCGCGCGGCCTGACCTGGGCGTGCGCGCGTACCTGATCGTCGAGCAGCGCCAGCAACAGATCACCACCAACTACGGCGGTGGTTGGGGGGGCTATTGGGGCGGTTACTGGGGTGGGCCGATGTACAACGAAACCCGCAGTGTCGACTACAAGGTCGCCACCATTCAGGTGGACATGTTCGACGGGCGTGATGGCAAGCTGGTATGGCGCGGCAGTGCCGAGCAAATCATGAACAACTACCCGCCAAGCCCGGAAGAACGCAACAGCGCCATTCACAACACCGTGACCAAGGTGCTGGCCAACTACCCGCCGGGTAGCAAGAAGTAAAGCTTAAACTTGATATCGCTACGCGCCGCGGTCCCCTGTGGGAGCGGGCTTGCCCGCGAAGCAGACGCCGCGGTGGATGGCACGGGCTTCGCCCGTGTTCGCGGGCACGCCCGCTCCCACATGAATGGTGTCAGGAACGACAAAATCGATTTCGACTACGCCTTTTTCCCCTTCCCGACCACTCGTCCGCCGGTTCCCGTCTATCTTCACTTAAGGAAACCTGACTGACCGGGTAGATGTGTTCAACATTTGGGAAAGGCGACCTGCCAATGCAAAGCATTGTTCTCCTGCTGTGGCTTGCCTTGTGCTCCGAACAGGATGTGCGTCAACGCCAGATATCCAACCTGCTGACCTTGGGCGTGGCAACTGGCGCGCTGGTCTGGCTGTTCGCCACCGGCCACAGCTGGATCGGGGCCGATGCCAGCGATGCTGGCTGGGCACTGGCCATCGTCATGCTGCTCACGTTGCCTGGCTACATGCTTGGCCGTTTCGGTGCCGACGATGTCAAGCTGATGGGCGCCCTGGCCCTGGCCACCAGCCCGCAATACGTGCTCGGCACCTTCATCGGCGCCGGCGTCAGCGTGCTGGTGTGGCTCCTTACCCGCCGGCGCCTGTGGACCCTGCTCAACCCTAAAGTGAAGAAGCGCTTGCAGGCCCTGACCGAAGAAATGGGGGACAAACAGGCATTCGTACCCTACGTGTTATCAGGTTTTCTTCTAACTGCGGTATGGATCCAATAGTCACTCCTGTGGTCCGATAGCTTGTACACGCCTTGTACATAATCGCAAAGTAGGACTATTTTTAAGCTGCCAGAGCGTCTGGCCCGGGAGCAGGGCCGCATACGAACAGGGAGTTGATCGTGTCCATACCGTTCAGTGAAGTGAAGATTTTGGTAGTCGATGACCAAGCAGTCATCGTCGAGCAACTGTGTGAATTTCTCGAGTCCCAGGGTTACCACGCCCTGCCGGCCCACTCCACCGACGAAGCCATTGAGCGCTACCTGGCCGACGAGGCCATTGGCCTGATCATCTGCGACCTGCACATGCCCGAACGCGATGGTATCGAGCTGGTCCGGGCACTGAAGGAAGTCCCTGGGCAACGCATGTTCGAAGCCATCATGCTGACGGGCCGTGCAGACAAGCAGGATGTGATCCGCGCCCTGCGTGAGGGCTTTGCCGATTACTACCAGAAGCCCATGAACCTCGAAGAACTGCTGGAGGGCGTGCGCCGTCAGGAAGAAGCCCTGCAGGAGCGCCAGCGCAACTTCCGCGACCTGGGCGGGCTGAACCAGCGCTTGCAGGAGCTGGCCGAGTCGGTGGACGAACTGTACCAGGACCTGGAAAAAGCCCGCGGTCAAGGTACTCACCGACGCGCTACCGATGTGGAAGAGGGCGAGAGCGAGCTACCCGCGGCGTTCGAGAAGCTGTCGCCACGGCAGCTGGAAGTGGCGCGACTGGTGAGCAAGGGCAAGACCAATTACCAGATTGCCTGTGAACTGGGCATTACCGAAAATACGGTCAAATTGTATGTGTCGCAGGTGTTGCGTTTGACCCACATGCACAACCGTACCCAGCTGGCATTGGCGCTGACGCCCAGCTCGTCGCCGGTGCATCTGAGGTTTACTACCCATTGAGGGGGTGACTTCGAGATCTTGGGGCTGCTGTGCAGCCCATCGCGACACAAGGCCGCTCCTACAAGGGACCGCGTAGCCTATAGGAGCGGCCTTGCGTCGCGAAAGGGGCGCAAACGCCCCCTACAGTTGAAAACCCACACTCAGGGTCAGCCGGGGGCCACGGTCCAGGCTATCCAACGCCACATCCGCCAAAGGCTTCGCCACCTCCAGTCCAACGTTGAACAAGCGCTCATCCCCCAACCGCACACCCAGTGCCACCGAAGACAGATGGGCATCGTTCACCGGACCCCGGTTGTGCCAGGCCTGTGCCATATCCACTGCCGCATAGGGCTGCACCAGCGCCAGCCCATAGCCTCGCAGGCTGTAGTTCAACTCATAAGCCACTCCCCACCCCTTGTCCCCATCCGCTTGGTCCCGCGGATAACCACGCCCATAGCTCTGCCCGCCAAAACCCACCCGTTCGCTGTCGGGTAGCCGGTCATCACTCCAGTACAGCGCGCCCGACACCACGCCCTGCAAACGCGCTGACAGCAGGTCACTTTGCAGCCCCGACAACCTGAACCGCAGAAAGTCCATGTCGTAGTCGGCATCGCTGCGTGCGCCCAGGTAATCCAGCCCTTGATAGACCCCGGCACTGACAATGCGCAGGCGCCCAGCCTGCGCTTTGCGCCAGTCGCCTTCAAATGACAGTGCACGCACAGTGGTGTCGTAGTCCGCTGACGAAGGCTGCCTCTGTTCGACGTGTTCACTGACTGCATACAGATGCCCTTGCACGGCCAGCCATTCATCCGGCCTGACAATCACCGGCTGAAGCAAGCCCACCGCATAGCGCTCGCTATCGCGCTCACGGGTGATATCGCGGCCATCGTCCAGGCGAATGCGCGTGCCTGGCTCACTGCGGTAGCGCGAAGCCGACAGCAGCAGTTGGCTGCCGGCAGCGTCCAGGTGCTGGCTGTAGTCCAGCCGCAGGTAATGCACCTGGTCATCACCCGGGGGCAGCAACAGGCTGGCCTTGAACTGTTCGGCAAAGCGGGTCTGGGCGTTGCTGGTGGCCGTCAGCAGCGCCTGCGCATCGTCACGGTTGGAGTCCGCCACGGTAACAGCGGCGCTGAACGGCTTGCGCCGCGCATGCAAGGTCAGGTGGGCTGCACCGTCAGCGGTTTGCGCCATCGCCAGCTCAGCCTCTGTCGACACGCCTGGCAGGCGTTCGGCGAGCCCCAGGTAGCGCTCCAGCGTTTCGCGGGTCAGCGGACGCTCGGCTTGCACCCGCGCCAGCAACTGATGCAGGTAGTCGCTGGCCGGGCCGATATCGCCCTCCACACGATAATCCCGGATGTAGCCTTCGACCAGCACCACGTTGACCCGGCCCTCGGCCACATCCTGAGGTGGCAGGTAGGCGTAGGACAGCAGGTAACCTTCCTGCCGGTAGCGCTGGGTCAGGCGCTGGGTGTACTGCTGCAACTCGCCCAGCGTGGTCTTGCGCCCGATCAGTGGCTGATAATGCTCGCGCAGGTCACTCAGGGGAAACACCGTGCCGCCCTCGAAGCGCACTTTATGCACGACCATGGGGGTGTCCGCAGGCGCCCAGTCGAGGCTGCTGCCATCCGGCCCCACCCGCGTCAGGCTGGGGCTGACGGGGCGGTAGTGGTTGATCGGCAGGTTGGCCTCGGGCAGGCGCCGTTCGTACTCATGGCTGTCGAGAAAACCCGGCAACAGCTCGGCTCGGGCCACAAGCGCCCAAGGCAGCAATAACAGGGGCACGGCCAGAAGACGCATAGGGCGCTCCATGTTCCCTTGGTTTGCGGGGCGCCAGCCGGTCACTCCCGTTACGTGCAAGCGTAGGTGCTGGCCCCGCTGCCGTCGAACGCCTACTCGCTGACCTGGAACGCCACCCGCGCCGTCTCGCCGCTTTCATCCAGCGCACTGAGTTCGGCTTGCCCGGCCAGCGGCAACCGCACCAGCAGGCTGCCCTGCCCTTGGGTTTCGCCCAAAGGCTGGCCATTGAGGAACCACCAGCGCCGCCCGCCACCGCCCAAGGCCGACACATAGAGCTGCAACGGTTCGCTGCTGGTAGCCGGGCGGCGCAGGTTGTCGCCAGGGCGTACGCCAACAATCGACAGCGGCGGCGCGCTGGCGGGCACCTGCGGTGGGCAAGACGGGTCAATCGCCGGCAGGCGCGCGGAACGCTGCTCCACGCGGGGCAGCCAAGGTTCCAGCGGGGCCGGCCATAACGCGATGTCGCGGGTTCTGGCGCCTGGGCAACTGCCATCCACACGCAGCCCCTGCTCGTTGACCCACACACGTTCGCGCAGACCAAGGCCCAGCGGCTGGTCGGCGGCTTGCAGGGTTGGCGGCGTAGTGCCATCCAGGGTCCAGGCGAAACGCTGACGCCGGCAGTTGGGGTCCTGCTTGCTCATCGGCTGGCCCAGCGGCCAGCAGATCGCTGCCACTCCCACATTTGCCGGCACACGCGCCACCGGTACGCTGATGCCGCGCTGGCTATCACGGTTGCTCAGCAGGTCGTGTACCTGCAACATCAAAGGTGCCGCCGAGGCCAGGCCGAACTGGCCGGGTACCGGTGTGCCATCGGGGCGGCCGATCCACACGCCAATCAGGTAGCGCGGGCCCACGCCAATCGACCAGGCATCGCGAAAGCCATAGCTGGTGCCGGTCTTCCAGGCCAGTTGCGGTCGTTGCACCAGCTCTGCATGCGGGTCGCGGTCGGGGCGCGCCTGGCCACTGAGAATGCGCCGGATGATCCACGCTGCGCCCGGCGACAGTAGACGATGTTCGACCAGCGGGTCCTGCGGTTGCAAGCGCACCTGCGCACTGTTGCCACCCCGCGCCAACGCCGCGTAGCCACCCACCAGATCTTCCAGACGGCTACCGGCGCCGCCAAGGATCAACGACAGGTTGGGCTCGGCCAAAGGCGGCAAGACCAATGGTATGCCCGCCATGCGCAGTTGCGCCGCAAAGCGTTTCGGGCCATAGGCCTCGAGCAGTTGCACGGCTGGCAGGTTGAGTGACAGGGCCAGCGCAGAGCTGGCCGACACCGGCCCACTGAAACCCATGGAGAAGTTACCGGGGCGGTAATCGCCATAGCGCCGCGGCACATCCTGCAGCAACGATTCGGAATGGATCAGGCCATCGTCCAGCGCCATGCCGTAGAGGAACGGCTTGAGGGTGGAGCCCGGCGAACGTAGCGAGCGCACCATGTCGACATGCCCGAAGCGGCGTTCATCGGCCAGATCGATCGAGCCGAGGTAGGCACGCACCGCCATGGTCTGCGCCTCGACCACCAGGATGGCAGCCGACGTGCGCTCCGGCAGCCGCGCACGCCAGCCCAGCAACAAGTCTTCCAGGCGCCGCTGCAGGGCAGCATCCAGCGTGGTACGGATCAGCGGTGGGCTGTCGGCACTGTTCAGCCGGCGCGCCAGCAAGGGCGCAAGGGCGGGCTCCTGACGAGGCGCCAGCACCAGCGGCTCCTCGGCAGCCTCACGGATTTGCTGGGCAGGCCACACCTGGTATTCGGCCAGGCGTAGCAGCACCTTGTCGCGGGCACGCTGGGCACGCTCGGGGTGGCGATCCGGGCGCAGCCGGCTGGGGGCCTGTGGCAGCACCGCCAGCAGCGCGGCTTCGGCCGGGGTCAGGTGCAGGGGCGACTTGCCCAGGTACGCCCAGCTGGCTGCCGCCACACCTTGCAAGGTGCCGCCGAAGGGCGCGCGGTCCAGGTAGATTTGCAGGATTTCGCGCTTGGACAAATGCCATTCCAGCTGCGCCGTCCGCCACAACTGGCGCAATTTGCCAGGCAAGGTGCGGTCGTGTGGATCGAGCAGCCGTGCCACTTGCATCGACAACGTGCTGCCACCCGACACCACGCGCCCACCCCGCAGGTTCAGCCAGGCCGCGCGGGCCAGGGCTAACGGGTTGACCCCTGGGTGGTGGTAGAACCAGCGGTCCTCGTAGGTCAGCAAGGCTTGCAGGTACAACGGCGACACTTCGTCCGGGCTGACCGGGTAGCGCCACACACCCTCGGCATCGGCAAAGCGCCACAAGGGCGTGCCGTCTTCGGCCAGCACGACCCGGGCCAGATCGTCGCCCGGCAGGGGCAACGGCCACAGGCGGTCGGCAAGCCACAGCAGGCCGCACAACACCAGCAGGCCAATCAGCGTGGCGCGCAATAGCCTGCCAGCACGCGCTAAGCTTGGCATCGGGAACCGACCTGGCCAGGTGATGGCCAAAGGCTTGGGAACGGCAACCTCGCCGAATCGTTCATCAGGAAGCAACTATGCATGTAGAAGGTTTTTTCGAGTGGCTGGGCCAGGCACTGGGGTCGTTGATCCGCTTCATCGTCGACGCATTGAGCGGGTTGTTCAACCTGCTGGCCAATGCCGGCGGCAATTTCATCGACGGCCTGGCGCGCACCTTGGGCATGGACACCTCGCTGCTCAGCATCCTGGCCCTGATCATCGGCCTGATGCTGCTGTACTCGGCCATCCGCGCGTTCATGCGCGCCTCGATCATCCTCGGGATCATCTGGCTGGTGCTGGGGTTGTGGGTGATGAGCTGGGTGATTCACTGAATTTTGCAGCAGCCTTGCGCGGTCTGGTGTAGGAGCGGCCTTGTGTCGCGATCGGGCCGCAAAGCGGCCCCAGCAATTCAAGCGGCGGCGCTGAGAACCTGGGGCCGCTTTGCGGCCCGATCGCGACACAAGGCCGCTCCTACATCAGACCGCGCCGCTTTAGCGGGCTTTTACGGTCATCTCCCCTTGCCCATCCCCCACGGCCTGCAGGTTCGGCCGGTACATCGACTCGACCTGCGGCGGCGGCACGCGGTAGGTGCCCGGGGTCACTGCCCGTGCCAGGTACAACAGGTGCGTGGTGCCGTAGCCGTCGAGCTTGAGCGCAGCAACATAACGGTCATCACGGTACTCCTGATGCACCACGCTGGCGTTCTGCATCGACTCGCGCCATTCCTTCACCGCACTGCTGGCGTTGTCCAGGCTGGCAGCACTCTGCGCCAGGTTCTGGTTTTCCAGCTCCAGGCCTGCCGGCAGCAAGTCCACCACCAACGCATCCGGCACGCGGTCTTCGGCCTTGAGCGCCAGGTGCACCAGCACCAGGTCGCCACTGCGCAGGTTGTGCACATCCAGCGGCTGGCCGTTCATGCCCAGGTATTCTCGGCGAATCTGCATGCCGTTGCCGCCGGCAGCAGGTGCCTGGCGAGGGTAACCGGACAAGGTCAGCTGCTGGTACAGCGTGTCGCTGCCTTCGTTCTGCACACTCAGCGGCGAGGCCAGTAGCGGCCCTTCCAGCTTCATGCCGGCCTCGGCATTGTTGAACTCGCGCACCTCGCCAGCACTGTCCAGGCGTGCCTGCCACTTGCCTTCCGGCTTGCCCAGCAGCCCACGGCCGGCTAGGAACAGCGCGTTGCGCTCCTGAGTCGACAGCCAGCGGTTGGCTGCCAGTTCGTCCGACAAGGCGAACAGACGCTGGTCGACCTGGCTGCTGGCCAGGTTGCTTTCCTGCAACAGTGCCAGGATCAGCGCCTGGTCACGCAGGGCGCTGCCGTAGTCAGCCATCCAGCCTTTGCCACGGCTGATGCCCAGGCCGGCCTGCAAGGCCTGATCGGCACGCGGCTTGTCGCCCATCTTGTCCAGCGCCACCGCCAGTTGCACCAACGGCAGGCCAGAGCGAGCATCGGCGCGGCGCTCGAACAGCCCACGCAAGGCACCCAATGGCGCCTGCTGGCTGCGCGACAGCACCAGCGCCGCGTAGGCCTGCACGGCAAAGCGGGTGTGGTCGGCGTTTTCGCTGTAATCCACTTCGATCAGGTTGCGCTCCTGCAGGTAGCGCAGCAGGCGCTCACTGGCCTTCTTCAGCGCTTCGGCCGGTACGCCATAACCCTGGTCTCGGGCACGCTGCAGGAAGTCGGTGACATAGGCGGTCAGCCAGTACTCTTCTTCACTGTCCGAGCTCCACAGGCCAAAGCTGCCGTTGTAGCGCTGCATGCCTAGCAGGTGCTCGATGCCCATCTCTATCTTGCGCTTGCGCACGTCTGCCGGTTCGCCCTTGATACCCAGGCGCTTGAGGCTGTCGGCATCGGCGTACAGCGAGGGGTACAGACCGCTGGTGGTCTGCTCAAGGCACCCGTAGGGGTAGGCTTGCAGGGCGCGAATCTGCTCGGCCAGGTTCAGCGGTGGCCGGCTCGACAAGGCCAGGCTGGCTTCCAGCCCCGCAGGCTCGAATGCCGCCAGGTCTGCTTCGGGCAGTGTCCATGGCTGGTCTTTCAGGGCCACGCGGTAGTGCTTGAGCATCGCCGGGTAGGCAGGGCGCACGCCCAACGTCCACTCCCGCTCGAACGCGGTGGTCGGCTCGTCTGGCAGTTGCAGGCCCGTGACCCGCACATGCACCTTGCCTTGCCCCAAGCCGCCCTGGGCCTGCACCGGGATCATCAGCGTCGAGCGCTGGCCTTCGGCCAGGGCCACACTCTGCACGGCACTGGCCGCAAGGCTCAGTTGCCCTTGGGTGGTAATTTCAACGTTCAGTTGCTGAGCGCGGCCCGACAGGTTGGCCAGGTCCAGCGCCAGGCTGGTGCGGTCGCCGCCGGCCAGGAAGCGCGGCGCCGACAGTTCGGCAATCAGCGGTGCGGCAACCACGGTCTTGCCTTCGGCCATGCCGAAGTGTTCTTCGGTCCAGGCCTGGGCCATCAGCCGCAGCTCGCCGTTGAAGTCCGGGATCTCGACCGTAGCTTCGCCCTCACCCTTGTCGTCCAGGGTTACCGGCAGGCTCTGCTGGGCGACGATGGTCACCGTGGTATTGGGGCGCTTGCCCCCCTTGGCCAGGGCCGCGTCACCACCAAACGCCAGGCTGGCCAGGCGGCCCTGCCCGGCTTCGATCAGTTGGCCATAGATGTCCAGCTGGTCGGCGCCGTAGGCCTTGCGACCGAACAGGCTGGCGAACGGGTCGGGGGTTTTGAAATCGGTGATGTTGAGGATGCCAACGTCAACTGCCGACAACAGCACATGCACTTGCTTCGGCACGCTGCCATCAGCGTTGGCGGCCTTCACCTTCACGGTCAGCGGCTGTTTCGGGCGCATCTTGTCCGGTGCCTGCAGGCTCACTGCCAACTTGCGCTCAGCGCGGTCCAGCGGCAGGTGCAGCACGCCGACCGAACGCTTGGGCGTGGCGTTGGCCTTGCGTTCACCCGGGCGGATCACCAGCGCGCTGATGTACAGGTCGTGGCGGGCCCAGGCCTTGTCCAGTTGCACATCGAACGTCTTGCCTTCGGCAGGCACGTCGATTTCCTGCCACCACAGCGGACCGTCGCTGGACTCGACCATCAAGTAGCCGCTACCTGCAGCAGGCGCAGTGACGGTGACCTTGGCGGTAGCGCCGTCGGCGTAGGACGGTTTGTCCAGTGCGAGCTTGACCTGGTCCGGGCGCACGGCGCCGCCTTCGGCGTTGTCCTGGGCACGGTAGCCGGCCCAGAAGCGCTCGCTGGACACCAGGCCGGTCTGCGGGTCTTCCACCTCGACGCGGTACGGGCCCCACTCCACCTGGAAGCTCAGTTTGGCGGTGGAACCCGCCTTGACGCTGACCGTCTCTTCGCTCTGGGTCAGGAACTTCTCGTTGTAGGCGTAGCTCCAGCCGTCGCTCTGCGAGTAGTTCCAGTAGTAATCGCGACGTTCGCGGATCAACCGCACCTTGAGGTCGTTGGCCGCCAGCTTGTTGCCGTCGCGGTCGGCTACCAGGAATTCGAATTCCACCGGCCCGTCACTGTCGGTTTCCTCACCATCAAACAGGCCACGCAGGCCCGGCAAGCGCTCGGCTGGCCAGATCGGCTGCTCCAGGCGCCGGGTGATCGGCCGGCCGCCAGACTCCTGCAAGCTGGCCTGCACGGTCAGTTGCAGCGGGGAGCGGGCTTCAGCCCAGTGGCTCTCGATATCGATCACCGCCTTGCCCGCCTGATCGAGGGTGACCTCGTCCAGTTCCAGGTCCTGGTTCAACTCGGTTTCGGTAACCGAGCCGAACTGATAGCCGGGTAGCGCAGGCACCGCCTCGCGCAGGGGGCGCACATAGGCCTGGCCACTCAGGCGATTTCCGGCAGCCGGGGCGCCATAAAGGTAACGGCCATTGACCTGAATGCGCGCATCCTCATCGGGTGACAGCGGCGTGCTGCTGCCCTTCAGCTCCAGCGCCAGGCGCTCGGGCAGGAAGTCTTCGACAAGGAATTCATAGACCTGCTTGCGCCCGCCGCCCAGGTCGAGCAGCAGTTGCCAACGGCCAGTCGGGGCTTCGGTGGCCAGCTGCAATTGGTACTGGTACAGGCCATTGCCATCGGCTTCCCAGACGAACTTGCGGCTGACCTGCTCATCCGGGCGGCGCACTTCCACGCTCACCGGCTGGGCTTTGACGGGTTTGCCGTCCTGGTCGCGCAGCAGGCCGTTGAGCAGCACGGTTTCGCCCGGGCGGTACAGGTCGCGCGGGCCGAAGATGAAGAATTGCAGCGGGTTGGCCTGGGGCCCGGTGATATCGAACTCCGCGAGGTCGAGCGCGGCGGTGTTCAGGCGCAGCAGGGTGGTGTGCACGCCTTGGGTGGCGATCAGGGTATCGGCCTTGGGCGTGATCGGCAGTTGGGCGTGGCCTTTGCCGTCGGTGGTGGCCTGGGCCAGCAACTTGCCCTTCTCGTCATGGATTTCCAGGTTGACGCCATTCATCGCCTTGCCGCCTTCCAGGGCCTGGGCAAACACGTCGAGGCGGTCACGGTAGCGGTGCGCAGACACGCCAATGTCACTGAGGGTGAACAGGGTCGCTGGCTGCGAGTAATCGTAGGTGCCCGAGGCACGCATCACTGCCAGGTACACGCCAGGGTCCTGGAGCGGCTTGATGCCAGCAATGGGCAGCAGCACGGTCTCGCGCGTGTTGCGGGCGGGGTTGAGGTCGAAGCGGCCGCTATAGACCAGCTCGGCCATGTCCAGGGTTTCCTTGGACTGGTAGTAGTACAGGCTGCTGTTGCGCCCCCAGCTGGCCAGGAAGGTCGAGAGCATTTCCGGCTTCACCCGGAAGAACTCGACATCGACCTTGTCGACGTTCAGGGCAATCACCGGCAGGCCTTCGGCCAGGCGCGTGGGCAGCAGCGAGCCGCGGCTGGCAAAGCCGATGGTCGGCTGCATGTCGCGGGTTTCCAGGCGGGTGATCGACTCGCTGTCGAGCTGCTTGCCGTTGACCGCCAGCAGGCCTTTGTCAACGGTCAGCACCAGCTTGCGCTGCGGCTCCAGGTGGCGCAGGCGCAGCTCCATCTGGTTGTCGGAGAGTTCCCAGGCGCCGTCGAGCTTGCCTTTGACGGTGTCGACCAGGTGCACCTTGGTGGCGAAGTCCTGTTTGGCATCCAGCGGTGCAGAGAAGCTGATCGACAGCGTGGCCGCACCGTCGAGCTGCACTTCCGAAACGTCCAGTACCGTAAGTTCGCGGCCCTCGTAGCGCTTGGCAAGCACGGCCGGGTCCTCGCGCTTGGGCGCGGGAGCTTCAGCGGCCGCGGTGGCAACAGGTTTCTCCGCCGGCACCGGTTTTTCCGGCGTGGAAGAGTCACAGGCACTGAGCAAGGCCAGCGCGCAGGCCAGCAACAATCCTTTGTTGAACATGGAGTAGGAACTCTTTGGCAGCGTGTACGTGAGGGCAGCAACTATAGCTGGCTGAGACCATGTTCGCGCGATTTGGTTGCCTGGCCGTTACACTGTGGCCATTCAGAATAGCCGGGGGCGCTTTGCGCCCCTTTCGCGACACAAGGCCGTTCCTACACGGACCGCGTTTCCCCTGTAGGAGCGGCCTTGTGTCGCGAAAGGGCTGCGAAGCAGCCCCAGATTCCCCAGGACACCCAATGACTGCACTGAACGCCGACTGGCGCCACCGCCCCACCCACCACAAGGTCTGGGCGCTGGCCGCGCCGATGATCCTGTCCAACATCTCCGTGCCCCTGGTGGCGCTGGTTGACAGCACAGTCATCGGCCACCTCCCCCACGCTCACCAACTGGGCGCTGTGGCCGTGGGTGCCACACTGTTCACCTTCATGGTCGGCCTGATGGGCTTCCTGCGCATGGGCTCCACCGGCTTCGCCGCCCAGGCTGCCGGCCGTGGCGATGGTGCTGCGCTGCGCCAGGTGCTGGTGCAAGGGCTGTTGCTGGCGGTGAGCTTTGCCCTGCTCATCGGCCTGCTGGCCCTGCCGTTCAGCCAGCTTGCACTGCATGCGATGCAACCCAGCGCCGCCCTCCAGCAAGCCACTGAAGACTTCTTCCATACCCGCCTGCTCGGCCTGCCGGCGGCGTTGGCCAGCTATGCCCTGGTGGGGTGGTTCCTTGGCACACAGAATGCCCGGGCGCCGCTGGCGATCCTGCTGACCACCAACTTGCTGAACATCGCCTTGAACCTGTGGTTCGTGCTGGGCCTGGACTGGGGCGTGCTCGGTTCGGCACGGGCGTCGGTGATTGCCGAATGGAGTGCCGCCCTGCTCGGCCTGGCCCTGACCCGCCCGGCCCTGCGTGCTTACCCAGGGCAGATCGTGTGGGCGGCGCTCAAGCGCTGGCAGGCCTGGCGCCCGCTGCTGTCGGTAAACCGCGACATCTTCCTGCGCAGCCTGGCGCTGCAACTGGTGTTCCTGCTGATTACCGTGCAAGGCGCGCGCCTGGGCGAAGCCACCGTGGCGGCCAACGCCCTGCTGCTCAATGGCCTGCTGCTGACCGCCTATGCGCTGGATGGCTTGGCGCATGCAGTCGAAGCCCTGTGCGGCCACGCCATTGGCGCCCGTGACCGAGATACCCTGCGCCGTTCGCTGGTGGTGGCCTGTGGCTGGTCACTGATCACCAGTGTGGGATTCGCCGGGTTGTTCCTGCTGGGTGGGCACCTGTTTATCGACATGCAGACCGACATCGACAGTGTGCGGGCGGCGGCTTATCCGTACTTGCCGTATCTGGCGTTGCTACCGGTGATTGCGGTGTGGAGTT
Source organism: Pseudomonas sp. NPDC089547 (assembly GCF_050280665.1). NCBI lineage: Bacteria > Pseudomonadati > Pseudomonadota > Gammaproteobacteria > Pseudomonadales > Pseudomonadaceae > Pseudomonas > Pseudomonas sp. NPDC089547. The sequence continues at coordinate 35,986 of NZ_JBNNVS010000019.1, forward strand.
ACTTGCTGGACGGGTTGTTCATTGGTGCGACGCGGGCACGAGAGATGCGCAATGCGATGCTGCTTTCGGTGTTGATTGCGCTGCCGGTGGCGGTGGCCATGAACGGGTTGGGCAACCATGGGTTGTGGTTGGCTTTCCTGGGGTTCATGGGCTTGCGGGCGGTGACATTGGGGTGGGTGGGGTGGCGGTTGCAGCAGAGCGGTGAGTGGATTCGGTAATGCCGGGTACCGCGGGTCGGTCTGGAATCGCGATCCCGTGTAGGAGCGGCCTTGTGTCGCGAAATGAGGGCGAAGCCCTCACCTTCGGTCTCACACCCACACACAATCCCAATGGGGATAATCACCAGCCCGCCGCACCAGGCCAGCCCGAATGGGGTTGGCTATGATGTAGCGGGCAGCAACCCTGACATCCTCGTCCTTGCGCAACGCCCGGTCATAAAAACCAGGCTGCCAGATGTGCTCACGCTCGGCACCTTTACGGTAAAGCGCACAGCTGCTTCGTGACTTGAAGGCGCACATGAGTCTATCCAGACTCGTTGGCCCCAGCTCGATCAACCAATGCAGGTGGTCTGGCATCAGAACCCAAGCCAATGAGCGGCAATTGCCTTCCTGATCACTCAGACGCAATTGATGGATGGCCGCTCGTGCAAACCAGAGGTTCTGGAACAGGGGCAAGCGCTGACGGGTAATAGTGGTTAGCAGGTAAAGCCTGCCTGGCTCTGAATAGCGCCCTTGGCGCAAGCGGTGATTGCCGTGACGATCCATGTCGACTTCCTTTGAACATTGCATTCGCAGGATAGGTGTCGTGACGAGAGGTGGCATGGGCTGATCATTACCGCGTATGACGCGGTGAGGGCTGCGCCCTCAGATCGCGACACAAGGCCGCTCCTACAAGGGATCGCGTACGGCAGATAGTACGCGGTTACCTGTAGGAGCGGCCCCGTCAATTACGACGACAAGTACGAAGACCGGGTCAAGCCCAAACGCAACGCGTCCAGGAACTGGGTGCGCTCGCGCGCGGTGATCTTGGCGCTGGCCACTTTGTCGCGGTAGTGGGTCATCAACTCCTCCGGCGACAGGTGCACGTAGCGCAGCATGTCTTCGATGGTGTCGTGGGTCTCGATACCGGCGTGGTACACGCTGCCATCGGCGTTCTGGTAGATGTTCACCGAGTCGGTGTCACCGAACAGGTTGTGCATGTCACCAAGGATTTCCTGGTAGGCACCAACCAGGAACACGCCCAGCAGGTAGTCCTCGCCTTCCTTCACCGCGTGCACCGGCATGCTGGTTTCGATGCTCTGTTCGTCGACGTACTGGTTGATCTTGCCGTCAGAGTCGCAGGTCAGGTCCTGCAGTACCGCACGACGCATCGGCTCTTCGTCCAGGCGGTGCAGCGGGATGATCGGCAGTACCTGGCCGATGGCCCAGGTGTCCGGCAGGCTCTGGAACACCGAGAAGTTGCAGATGTACTTGTCGGCCAGCTTGTCGTTCAGTTCGTCCAGCACCTGGCGGTGCGAACGCTGGCGGGCTTTGAGCGAGTTGTGCAGGCGACGGCACACGGCAAAGTAGCACTGCTCGGCCAGGGCTTTCTCGCCCAGGGTGATCTTGCCATCGGCATACTGCGCGGCCACATCACCCATGTAGTGGGTGGCGCGCCAGTAAGTCTCGGTGACCATCTCGATGTCGGTCGGGCCCAGCAGGTCGACCAGCCACTGCACGGTCTCGGGCAGGGCTTCCTTGTTTTCGATGGTCGGCACGTCGTCGTTGTGCTTCTCGACGTCGGTAACCTGGATCACCAACATGGCGTGGTGCGCAGTCAGCGAGCGGCCACTTTCGGAGAAGATGTGCGGGTGCGGCAGGCCCTGCGCGTCGCAGAACTCCTTGAGCATGCCCACCACCACGCCAGCGTAGTCGTCCATGTCGTAGTTGATGGAACTGGCATTGCGCGAGTGGGTACCGTCGTAGTCGACACCCAGGCCACCGCCCACGTCAATGTGGTCGACCGGCAGGCCAAGTGCACGCAACTCGCCGTAGTAACGGATGGCTTCCTTGAAACCATGCTGGTAATCGGCCAGGTTGGCGATCTGCGACCCCATGTGGAAGTGCAGCAGCCGGATGCCCTGATCCAGGCCGGCATCGCGGAAGCGCTGCACCACCGAGATCAACTGGGCAGCAGACAAGCCGAACTTGGACTTCTCGCCACCGGTATCGGCCCACTTGCTGGAGGCCAACGACGACAGGCGCACGCGCAGGCCCACCTGCGGTTTCACCTTGAGTTCGGCGGCCTCCTCGATCACCAGGGCCACTTCCGACTCTTTCTCGATGACGATGAACACGTTGTGGCCCAGCTTCTGGCCCATCAACGCCAGGCGGATGAACTCACGGTCCTTGTAGCCGTTGCAGACAATGGTGCCGCCCTTTGGCGCCAGCGCCAGCACCGCCAGCAGCTCTGGCTTGGAGCCGGCTTCCAGGCCGATGGAGACGTTCTGCGTGGCGATGATGTTTTCCACCACGGCTTCTTGCTGGTTGACCTTGATCGGGTACAGCGCGGTGTACTGGCTCTGGTACTCCAGGCGCGCGATATTGGCGTCGAACGCGCCGGTCAGCTGGCGTACGCGGTCCTGCAGAATGTCGGGAAAGCGGACCAGCAATGGCAGCGACAGGCCGCTCTGGCGCAGTTCGTCTACCTGTTCAAACAGGTCGATCGGCGCGCTGTCGGGGCCGTTCGGGCGCACTTCGACGCGCCCGGCTTCATTGATGGCGAAATAACCAGCGCCCCAATGGCGGATGCCATAAACACTGCGGCTGTCGGCCACGGTCCATTGGCTACCATCGTCTTTGCGTGTGCGTCGTACGGACATTCAAGTCCCCTATAGATAAGTCGAAAACACTGCCCCGCAGGCAGCGGAGCGAGTGTAAAAGCTGAAAATGACGATTCATCCGTGCTCAGGCATAGACCCTGGCCACGGGAACGAGTTTAGAAAGCGCTGGGCAAAAAATCGCGTGGTGGCCTCAGCCGCCGGACTTTTTCGCCTTGAAACCCTGTTTGGTCAGCTCGCCGATCAACAGCTCGACATGGTCGCCCTGGATCTCGATAACCCCGTCTTTCAGGGCGCCGCCGGTACCACAGCGGCGCTTGAGGGCCGCCGCCAGGTCCTTGAGCTGGTCGGGCGGCAGCGGCACGCCGCTGACGGTGGTCACGGTCTTGCCGCCACGGCCTTTGCTCTCACGGCGCACACGGGCAATGCCGTCGCCTTCGGGGATAATTTGCTGCTTGCAGATGCAGGCATCCACCGGCTGACCACAGTCGGGGCAGTGCCGACCGGCGTCGGTGGAGTACACGAGACCGCCAAGGGCGGAAAAGGAAGAAGCTTTCTTGGCCACTTTTGTTCCTCTGTGCTGAGGACAAAAACTGGTCGTGCCTTGGGGTTGAGGCCGACCGCGAAGCCCCACTCTGGCAGGGGCGGCGCTACTGCCGCAAGAAATGCGACAGCCCGAAAAGGGCGCGCAGTTTAACGATAAATGGGGCGGTTGCTAAGTACTGGATTGCGGCATTTTACGAATGTTTTGCGACTACTCGCGCTTGGGGGCTGCTGCGCAGCCCGATCGCGACACAAGGCCGCTCCTACAACAGAACGCGTCCCTTCGGCTTGCACGGTCCTCTGTAGGAGCGGCCTTGTGTCGCGAAAGGACCGCAACGCGGTCCCCTGCGTCATCCCAGGCTAGCTTTATAGCGCTGCAACGCCGCCAACGAGTCCGGGCAATAGGGTTTGGCCAGGCTTTCCTCTTCGGCCAACCCAAGGCTGACAAAGCGAGCCTCAATCACCTCTTCCGGCTGCAAGCGCAACGGCGCATCCGACACCGCCGAATACACCGCACACCACAACCGGTTATCGGGCTGGTCAAAGTAGAACCGCTCATGAAACCGCAGTTCCACACCCTCAATGCCCAACTCCTCGGCCAGTTCACGCGCCGCCGACTCGGCATAGCCTTCCCCGGCCGTGACCATGCCACCCGCCGCCACATCCCAGTACCCCGGGTACAGCGCCTTGCTCAAGGTTCGCCGGTGCACACACAACTCACCGGCGCTATTGAACAGCAGGATGAACGTGCAACGCCCGATCAACCCGCGCTCGCGCAGTTCGGCGCGGGGCAATGCCCCCAGCACCTGGTCGGCCTCGTCCACCCAGCAGACCAGTTCGCGGTCAGAAGCCGCCCGGTGGGCGGCCTCGTTTGGGCCGATAGCCATCATCAACCCTGCGACAGCAGCTGACGCAGGTCGATGACCGCAGCGTTGGCTCGGGAAATGTAGTTGGCCATGACCAGCGAGTGGTTGGCCCACATGCCAAAGCCACTGCCGTTGAGCACCATCGGGCTCCACAGCGGCTCTTGCGAGGCCTCCAGCTCACGGATGATCTGGCGCACGCTGACCGTGGCGTTCTTCTTCGCCAGCACGTCGGCAAAGTCCACCTCGATGGCACGCAGCAAGTGCGAGAGCGCCCAGGCCTGGCCACGGGCTTCGTAGAACACGTTGTCGATCTGCAGCCATGGGGTTTCCACCAGCTCTTCATCCACCTGCGGCGCCTGGCCGGCAACCACCGACTCGGTCTTCAGCGTGGAGTTCAGCTTGACCCGGCCAACACTGGCCGACAGGCGCTGCGACAGCGAGCCCAGGCGGGTGGCAACATCACCCAGCCAGTTGTTCAGGTTGTCGGCACGGGTGTAGAAGATCGCGCCCTTGTCGCCAGCAGCCAGACGGGTCTGGTAGCGGCTCAGCGACTTGATGCCCTCTTCGAACTCCGACTCGCTCGATGGCAGGATCCAGCTCTTGTTGTCGAAGTTGAAGCGCGGCTCCGCCTTGGCCAGGTCGGCGTCTTCGGTGGACTGCGACTGCGAACGGGCGAAGTCCTTGCGCAGGGCACGGGACAGGTCGCGCACCTGCACCAGCACGCCGTACTCCCAGCTCGGCATGTTGTCCATCCACAGCCCTGGCGGGAAGCGGTCATTGGAAATGTAGCCGCCTGGCTTGTTCAGCAAGGTACCGGCCACGGTCTTGAGGGTTTCGATGGTGGTGTAGCCCACCACCATCTGCTGGCCACCGCGCTCAGCAGCAGCCTGGGCATTCTGCTGCACCGGGAACAGCGCAGGCTCCTGGCTCCAGTACCAGCCCAGGCCGATGCACACCAGCAGGTACAACCCGATCAGGGTCCCCAGGGCGCGGCTCCACAGGCCGCCAAGGTAGCTACGGGCAGCAGCGCCGCGGCCATCGACACGCTCGCGGGGCTCGGCTTTGGCCTCGCGGTTTTTCCAGTCCAGCATGGCTTTGTCCTTAATCAGTCACGACGGTTCAGGGGCTTTGACCACAGGCCTGCGCCAGGGTGCCACGGCAAGCCCGCGTGGCAGCACTATAAAGCAGACACTACCGTACGCATAAGCGACCATTCAGTCAGCAACTGAATATTCGTTCTGGCCGCTTTGTTGATGCAGGGCACTCACGCCTTTGAAAAGAGCTGCTAGCATAGAGCCATCATTGCCCCTGCATATCCCAACCTATAAGTAGCCAGGACATGAGCCAAGCAGTCGAGCCGAGCCCGCAGTGCCCCGCCCAGCAGGCGACGCGTAGCGGCCTGCGCAAGGATGACCCGCTCGACCAGGTGCTGCTGCCGCCCCTGCGTAAACCGGTGTACATCCTGCTGCAGGACCACGGGCGTGCCCAGCGCCTGGCCCAGCAACTGGAATTCTTCGGCCTGGTGGTGCAAGCCCTGCCCAGCGCTGCGGCGTTCTGCGCCTCGATCAGCGAATACCCACCTTCGGCCATCGTCATGGACGTCGACTTCACCGGTGCTGGCCAAGGCCTGCGGCTGGCTGCCCAGGTGCAGCTAGGGCTGGCACAGCCTATTCCGCTGCTGTTCTTCAGCCACCATGACGCCGACACCCCAACCCGCCTGGCCGCCGTGCGCGCCGGTGGCCAGGACTTCCTCACCGGCAGCCTGGAGGCTTCCAGCCTGCTGGAAAAGGTGGAACTGCTGACCAACGCCACTGCACAAGACCCGCTACGCGTGCTGATCATCGACGACTCGCGCACGCAGGCCCTGCATACCGAGCGTGTGCTCGCCAGCGCCGGCATGGTCACCCGCAGCCTGACCGACCCGATCCGCACCATGGCCGAGCTTGCCGACTTCCAGCCCGACCTGATCATCCTTGACCTGTACATGCCGGCCTGCACCGGCCCGGAACTGGCCAAGGTCATCCGCCACAGCGACCGCTATGTGAGCGTGCCGATCATCTACCTGTCTGCCGAGGACGACCTGGACAAGCAGCTGGATGCCATGAGCGAAGGCGGGGATGACTTCCTGACCAAGCCGTTTCGCTCACGCCACCTGATCACCACCGTGCGCAACCGCGCCGCCCGCGCCCGCCACCTCAAGGCGCGCATGGTACGCGACAGCCTGACCGGGCTATACAACCACACACACATCCTGCAACTGCTGGAAGACTGCAGCTTCCGCGCACGCCGTGAGCAGCAGCCGTTGAGCTTTGCCATGCTCGACATCGACCACTTCAAGAAGATCAACGACCGCCACGGCCACCCCATGGGCGACCGGGTAATCAAGAGCCTGGCGCTGTTCCTCAAGCAGCGCTTGCGCAAGACCGATTTTATCGGCCGTTATGGCGGTGAGGAGTTCGCCATTGTCATGCCCAACACGGCCCTGGATGCGGCGCACAAGGTACTGGACGAGATTCGCCGGCGTTTTGCCGAGATTCTTTACCCGGCGCAGCCGCGGGATTTGCAGTGCACCTTCAGTGCCGGGGTGGTGCAGCTGGATGAGGGGCTGGATGCGCTGACCATGGCCAGTGCAGCGGACGAGGCGCTGTACCGGGCCAAGCATGCGGGGCGTAATTGCGTGGTGCGCGTAGAACCCTGAGTTTTCTGTCGCCTGGACGAGCCCGCGAAGAGGCCAGCACAGCTCTTCACCAATACAGGCACTGTGCCACTTTTTTTCTGGCGCCAACCCATCGGCGTCATCACCCGGTCACAAAATCGCAATAACTTCAGGCGCCTACCTCTCCCCTGCGCAGGAAGTTCGCAGCTATGCGCCTGAAGTGGCTGACCAATTTCAACACCCTGTTGCTGGTGACCGTGTGCCTCGCCCTGGGCGCCACCTTATGGTGGTCGCAGCGGGCGCTGGAGCGCCCCTACCAGATGATGGAACACTACCTGGGCCTGTCCCAGCAGTTCCAGAACCAGGCAGCACGCAACATCCAGGCTTACCTCGGCAGCGGTGACGCACTTCGCCATGCAGCCGCCATGGAGGGCAACCAGCAACTGCGGGCCGCCTTGCCCGAATGGCCTGCTGAGATGGCCGACAAACTGCGCCCCAGCCTGGACAGCCTGCAGGCTTTTACGGCCAATGAACTGCTGGCAGCCGGCAAACTGGCCGGCGATCCACAAGCCCTGCTGTTGCAGGCCGAGCGGGAACTGGGGGCCAACTTCGAGCAACTGGCCGGCTACGCCCGCGACAGCGGTAGCGCCGATGCCAACCGCTACCTGTTGCCATTGCTCGACGCCACTGTGCACCTGAGCCGCCTTTCGCTGGCCCGGGACAAACTGGTCAGCAGCGGCCGCCCGGAGCTGGCCGACGAGGTGGAACGCGAACTGCAACTGATCCGCGCCCAGGCCCAGGCCATCGACGCGTTGCCCCTGCTTGGCGTAACCCGCGCCGCCGAATCCGGTGCAGACGACTTCGCCGCGATGATGGGCCTTGAAACCCAGGCCAATGCCCAGCAAGAGGACATCGCGGTTGGCCTCAAACGTGAACTGCAAAGCCTGCTAAGCCGCTACCCGGCTGAATTGCAGCGCACCCGCGAACAGATCGAACGCCGCGGCGCCCTGGCCGCCAGCACCAATCAACGCCTGGAGGCCGTGCAGCTAGCCATCGCAGCGCTGGAGCCCGAAGTACGTGGCCAGCACGGGAAAATTGCCGCCGAGGTGCGCATCATCCAGGGTTTGATGATTGGCTTGATCCTGCTGATCGCCTTGTTGATCGACACCTTGCAACGCCGCCTGACGCGCACCCTCACCGGCCTGGCACCAGCCCTGTCGCGCTGGGCCGAGGGTGACTTCGGCCAGCCAATCGACCTGGGCAAGACCAACCGCGAACTGCACGACATCCAGGAATCGCTCAACCGCCTGCGCCAATACCTGGTGGAACTGGTCGGCACCATCCGCCACAACGCCGAGCAGGTGGCCGGCAGCAGCCATGCCCTGGCCGGCATGAGCGCCGCCCTGCACGACGGCGCCGAACGCCAGGCGGGCGACACCGGGCAGATCCGCGATGCCCTGGGTGAACTTGAAGCAACCATCCAGCAAGTGGCAGGTGATGCCAGCGCCGCCGCCGATGCCAGCCGCGATGCCGGGCGTGCGGTGGAACAGGGCCAGGCGGTGATCGGCCAAAGCTTGTCGGGCTTGCGAGAGCTGGTCGATGAAGTGCAGGGCAACGCCCGCATGATCGAACAACTGGCGGAAGAGTCGGCGACCATTGGGGGGGTGCTGACAGTGATCCGCTCGATTGCCGAGCAGACCAACCTGCTGGCGCTCAACGCTGCGATCGAAGCGGCCCGTGCGGGCGAGATGGGCCGGGGGTTTGCCGTGGTTGCCGATGAAGTGCGTTCGCTGGCGCAACGCACCACGGGGGCTACTGGCGAGATTCAGGCACTGATCGACCGCTTGCAGCAGGCGGCGAGGAGCTCGGTGACCGGGATGCGAGCGCAGCTTGAACATGCCGAAGCCACCGCCAGCCAGGCCCAGGCGGCGGATGGGGCGCTGGACGAGATTGTCAGTGCCATCCGCACCATTTCCGATACGGCGGTGCGGATTGCCGATGTCACGGCGCAGCAGAGTGGCGCGGTGAGTGAAATCCGCGACCACAGCGAGCGGATTCATGAGCTGGGCGAAGACAACCTGCTGCGCATTGGCGAGGGGCGTGAGCAAGGGGAGCAATTGCTGAGCCTGGGGGGCGAGTTGAACCGCGCGGTGCGTGCGTTCAGGGTTTGATCGGGCCTGTAAAACCCAAGGTATGCGCTGTCCCTGTAGGAGCGGCCTTGTGTCGCGAAAGGGGTGCGAAGCGCCCCCGGGGTCTGTGCATCACAGCTGACATTGCCGGGGCCGCGTTGCGGCCCTTTCGCGACACAAGGCCGCTCCCACAAGGCCGGCGCACGCGTTCATGATGACTGAGGCCAACCCACAACAGTTCCGTTATCATGGCCTGCACGTTCCACCTCGCGAGTCCGCCATGCACCGCCTGTTTTTCCTGCTGTTCCTGCTGCTGGCCAGCCCTGCATTCGCCACGGGCCTGCTCGACAACCGCCCCAGTGCCACCCTCGGCGCCGCTTCGCTGGCCAACAATGCCGACTTCCTGCCGGTGCACGAGGCCTTCAAGCTCAACCTGGTCCAGGCCGATGCACAAACCATCAGGCTGCGCTTCGTCGCCACCGAGGGCTACTACCTCTACCGACACCGCTTCCAGTTCCACACAGAGCCTGCCGACATCACCCTGGGTACGCCCAACATCCCCAAGGGCGAGGCCAAACACGACGAGTTCTTCGGCGACGTCGAGGTTTATCACGGCGTAGTCGACATCGAACTGCCGCGCACCGACCCGCGCGCCTTCACCCTGCTGGTCGGCTACCAAGGCTGTGCCGACAAGGGCCTGTGCTACCCACCGGAAACCGCGCGGCTGAGCATCGATGGCGAAGGCGGCGCAAACGCCCCCGCCACCGCCGAACACGGCTGGAACTGGAAATCGCTACTGCTGTTTTTCCTCGCCGGGGTCGGCCTGACGTTCACGCCCTGCGTACTGCCAATGCTGCCGATCTTGTCTGGCGTGGTGCTTCGTGGCCAGGTCGGCGGCCTGCGCGGGCTGTCGTTGTCGCTGGCGTACGTGCTGCCAATGGCTGCCAGCTTCGCGGCGCTTGGCGCGCTGATGGGCCTGTTCGGCGCCGGCCTGAACCTGCAGGCACGCCTGCAATCGGCCTGGGTGCTGGTACCCTTCGCACTGTTCTTCGTGGCGTTTGCCCTGGCCATGTTCGGGCTGTTCGAACTGAAGCTGCCACAGGCCCTGAGCAACCGCCTGGATAACGTCGCCAGCCGCACCAAAGGCGGGTCACTGCTGGGCGCGGCCGTGCTGGGCGTGCTGTCCAGCCTGCTGGTTTCGCCGTGCGTGTCGGCGCCCCTGGCCGGTGCCCTGCTGTACATCAGCGCCAGCGGTGATGCTTTGGGGGGTGCCCTCAAGCTGTTTGCCCTGGGCCTCGGCATGGGCGCGCCATTGCTGCTGGTAGCCACCGGTGGCGCAGCCTGGCTGCCAAAGAGTGGCCCCTGGATGAATACCGTGAAGAACGCCATCGGCGTGCTGCTGCTGGGGCTGGCCATCGGTTTGCTCAGCCGCGTGCTGCCGGGGCCCGTGACCTTGCTGCTGGTCGGCTTCCTCGCCGCTGGCGTGGCGCTGTTCCTCGGTGCGCTGGAGTTCGTCGTCAAGAGCCCACGCCAGCGCCTCGCCCAACTGCTGGGGCTGGCCTTGCTGGTGTACGCCCTGGCTTGCTGGTACGGCGCCCTGAGCGGCCAGGGCGACCCGCTGCGCCCGCTGCCGGTTGCAGCGTTGGCGGCAAGCGGCAACACCCCCGCGGCAAAGGCTGACGCCTGGCAAACCATCACCACTCCCGCTGCACTGGACGCAGCCCTGGCCAAGGCCAAGGCGGCTGGCCAGCCGGTGTTGCTGGACTGGTACGCCGACTGGTGCATCAGCTGCAAGGTGATCGAACACGAGGTACTCAACGCGCCACAGGTACAGCCGCAACTGGCAGCCTTCACGCTGCTGCGCTTCGACATCACCGAGAGCAATGCCGAGCAACGCACGCTGCTGGACCGTTACCAGCTGTTCGGCCCCCCGGCCCTGCTGTTCTTTTCCGCGAACGGCAGCGAAATGACCGCCGATCGGGTGATTGGCGAGATAAACGCCGGTGAATTTGCGCAAATTCTGACACGCGTGCGCGGCAAAGTCGGTCTATAACTTCCCGCGTGCCGGGAAAAATCCTGAAACGAGTGACCAGATTTAATTATTTGGTCACATACTTCGCGCGAATCTCGGACATCGTGCTGGCTACTGCCGGGAACTGGACACCTGCCGTCGCTTTGCGGCACACTCGCCGCGCTGTGTCGAATTGCCCTACAAATCCAAGGAATCCGCAGATGGCAACGCTACTGGTGCTCCACGGCCCCAACCTCAACCTGCTCGGTACCCGCGAGCCAGGCCACTACGGCGCCGTGACCCTGGCCCAGATCAACCAGGACCTGGAGCAACGTGCCCGCGCCGCAGGCCACCATTTGCAATACCTGCAGAGCAATGCCGAATACGAACTGATCGACCGCATTCACGCCGCACGCAACGAGGGTGTGGACTTCATCCTGATCAATCCGGCTGCTTTCACCCACACAAGCGTCGCATTACGTGACGCATTGCTTGCGGTGAGCATCCCATTCATCGAAGTGCACCTGTCCAACGTGCACAAACGCGAACCGTTCCGTCACCACTCCTACTTTTCCGATGTTGCCGTAGGAGTGATCTGCGGCCTGGGCGCCAGCGGTTATCGCCTGGCCCTGGAATCCGCACTGGAACAACTGGCTGCCAACGCACAGCCCAAATGATGAAACCCTGGCCTCAGTGGGCCAGGGTTCGATAGAAACGTATCGATACGTTTTTTGTATTTCGCCCCCTGACCGAACCTTTGGGAGTTGATGATTAATGGATATCCGTAAAGTCAAGAAACTGATCGAGCTGCTGGAAGAGTCTGGCATCGACGAACTGGAGATCAAGGAAGGCGAAGAGTCGGTCCGTATCAGCCGTCACAGCAAGACCCCAGCTGCCCAACAGTTCTACGCACCTGCACCGATGGCTGCCGCACCTGTTGCTGCTCCGGTCGCTGCTGCCGCTGCACCGGCTGCCGAAGCCGCCGCTGCTGCCCCAGCCCTGAAAGGCACCGTGATCCGTTCGCCGATGGTAGGTACCTTCTACCGCAAGCCTTCGCCGACCTCGCCAAACTTCGCTGAAGTTGGCCAGTCCGTGAAGAAAGGCGACACCCTGTGCATCGTCGAAGCCATGAAGATGATGAACCACATCGAAGCCGATGTTGGCGGTGTCATCGACGCCATCTTGGTAGAAGACGGCCAGCCGGTTGAGTTCGACCAGCCGCTGTTCACCGTCGTTTGATTCGCGGAGAGCCAACGATGTCTGGGAAGCTGGAAAAAGTCCTGATCGCCAACCGCGGGGAAATTGCCCTGCGGATCCTGCGTGCCTGCAAAGAGCTGGGCATCAAGACCGTCGCCGTGCACTCCACGGCCGACCGCGAACTGATGCACCTGGGCCTGGCAGACGAGTCGGTCTGCATTGGTCCTGCTTCGTCCAAAGATTCGTACCTGCACATCCCGGCGATCATCGCCGCGGCTGAAGTGACAGGCGCTACCGCCATTCACCCAGGCTACGGCTTCCTCGCGGAAAACGCCGATTTCGCCGAGCAGGTGGAAAAGTCCGGTTTTGCCTTCATCGGCCCGAAAGCCGACACCATTCGCCTGATGGGCGACAAGGTTTCGGCCAAGGACGCGATGATCAAGTCGGGCGTACCGACCGTGCCGGGCTCTGACGGCCCACTGCCGGAAGACGAAGAAGTCGCCCTGGCGATTGCCCGTGACGTCGGCTACCCGGTGATCATCAAGGCCGCCGGTGGCGGTGGTGGTCGCGGCATGCGCGTGGTGCACAAGGAAGAGGACCTGATTGCCTCGGCCAAGCTCACCCGTACCGAAGCCGGTGCTGCCTTCGGCAACCCGATGGTGTACCTGGAGAAGTTCCTGACCAACCCACGCCACGTGGAAGTGCAGGTACTGTCCGACGGCCAGGGCAACGCCATCCACCTGGGTGACCGTGACTGCTCGCTGCAGCGTCGTCACCAGAAGGTACTGGAAGAAGCACCAGCCCCGGGCATCGACGAGAAAGCCCGCCAGGAAGTGTTCAAGCGTTGCGTCGATGCGTGCATCGAGATCGGCTACCGCGGTGCCGGTACCTTCGAGTTCCTGTACGAAAACGGCCGCTTCTACTTCATCGAAATGAACACCCGCGTGCAGGTTGAGCACCCGGTGTCGGAGATGGTGACCGGTATCGACATCGTCAAGGAGATGCTGAGCATCGCCGCTGGCAACAAGCTGTCGTTCCGCCAGGAAGACGTGGTGATTCGTGGCCACTCGCTGGAATGCCGTATCAACGCCGAAGACCCGAAGAAGTTCATCCCGAGCCCAGGCAAGGTGAAGCACTTCCACGCCCCGGGCGGTAACGGCGTACGTGTTGATTCGCACCTGTACAGCGGTTATTCGGTTCCGCCGAACTACGACTCGTTGATCGGCAAGCTGATCACTTATGGCAAGGACCGCGACGAAGCCATGGCGCGCATGCGCAATGCCCTGGACGAGATCGTCGTCGACGGCATCAAGACCAACATCCCGCTGCACCGCGACCTGGTGCGTGATGAAGGTTTCTGCAAAGGCGGCGTCAACATTCACTACCTCGAACACAAGCTGGCCCACGAGCATTGATCGAGTAGTGTGATGTACCAGAACCCCGGCCATGTGCCGGGGTTTTTTATGGCTTTGCCAAAGCCCACACAGCTTCCTGCAGGAGCGGCCTTGTGTCGCGAAAGGGCCGCGAAGCGGCCCCGGCAATATCTGCGGCGAAGCTGAAATCGTGGGGCCGCTGCGCGCCCCTTTCGCGACACAAGGCCGCTCCTACAAGGCGTTCGGCGAGGCTTATCCTTTCATCCGCGGCATCTCGATGCGGTGCTGATGCACCCGCCGATACAAGGTCGCCCGCGAAATACCCAGCGCCCGCGCTGCATCCGCCGGCTTCCAGCGGTGGCGAATCAGCGCATCCAGCAACAGCTGCCGCGCCGGGCACGACACCGCGCTTTCAGCTGTGCCAACTACCTCACCGCGTACCTCCTGCGGCAAGTCCTGCACCCTCACCTGCCCGCCCTCACTCACCGCACAGGCATAGCGCAACACCTGCCGCAGCTGGCGCAGATTCCCCGGCCAGCGGTAAACCAGCAATGCTTGCAGCGCATCATCAGCCAGCATCACCTCGACAGCACACGCAACGGCCTCTTCGGCCAGTAACTGGTGAATCAGCCCCAACCGATCCTCACGCTCACGCAGCGGCGGCAACTCGAACCGGGCATTGGCCAGGCGGAAATACAGGTCTTCACGAAAACGCCCATCTTCCACCATCGCCGCCAGGTCGCGGTGGGTGGCGCAGATAACCTGGATATCTACCCGCTCACGCCGCGCCGCACCCAATGGCGCCACTTCACCCTCGGCCAGCACGCGCAACAGGCGCGTTTGCAGGTTCAGCGGCATGTCGCCGATCTCGTCGAGGAACAGCGTGCCACCATCGGCCTGCTGCAACAGCCCCTGCATGCCTTTGCTGGAAGCCCCGGTAAAGGCCCCGGCCACGTAGCCGAACAGCTCGCTCTCGATCAGGCTCTCCGGGATAGCCGCACAATTCAGCGTGACAAACGGGCCGTCACGCCGTTGGCTCTGCCGGTGCAACTGGCGGGCGAACACTTCCTTGCCCGCCCCGGTCTCACCCTGCACCAGCACCGCCAGGTTGCAGTCCTTGACGCGCGTGGCCAACCGCAGGTGCTGCTCGATACGCGCATCCTGAGCCTGGTGCACGGCCTGCGTGCGCTGGCGCTGCTGCGGCGCGCTTACCCGGCCATACAACCCGCCCAAGCCAGGCAGGCGCTGGGCGGACGCAGTGTTCACGCGGCGCAACTGGCCCATGTCGAACAGTTCACCAATGTGCTCGGGCAACCGCCCCAGGCGCTCCACCAACCGTTGCCGCGCCAGGCTGTTGATGGCCTGCAGGCGGCCATCGGCATCCCAGGCCAGCAGGTAGTCAGGCTGGCTTTCCACATAGCCCGGCGTGCCGTGGGCGCGCATCACCCAGTGGCCCTGGGCGCTGTGCATGAAGAAGGCGTTTTCGATTTCACGGGCAGTCTGCTCGACCAGCTGGCGGATCAGGTGCTGGCTGCGGCGGTCATCCGGGGACTGCAACGCCGAAACATCCACCACGCCCAGCAACTCGCCCTGTGGGTCGAATACTGGCGCCGCAGTACAGGTCAGGCCGATGAAGGCAGCGCGAAAGTGATCGCGCTTGTGCACCGTGACCGGCGCCTTGCTGGTCAGCACCGCCGCCACGCCGCAGGTGCCCTCTTCGCCCTCCGACCAGCAAGTACCCAGGTACAACCCGGCCTTGCGGCAGTCGTTGCGTATGGCCGACTCGACCCGGTAATCGATGGTGCGCCCCAGGGCATCGGTCAGCAGCACGCAGTAGTCGGCGCCGCGTACGCGCTCGTGCAGGCGTGCCACGGCATCGCTGGCGATGCGCAGGAACAGTTCGGCGCGTTCTCGGCATTCGTTGAGCAGGCTTTGGGAAAGGATGCGCGGCCCCTGCTGGGACCCGGGGTCGAGGCGGTACAGCTCCATGGAGCGGCGCCATGAATCGAGGATCAGCGGTGGCACCGGCGCCTGTGGCAGGCGGTCGGCATTCTTCAGCACCCGGCTGACGCAGTCGACATGGGCTCGGGAGTTCGCGGCAAGCATTCAGGCCCTCCGGTTCTCGTTGCTGTTTTTATCGTTGTCCGGCCATTAAGCGCTTCCGGGCATGCCCCGACAAGCACTGCGTGATTACCGGCTGGCTTGAGACGCTGCGTCTCAGCGTCTCGCCCAGGTTAGCCCAGCGCTGGCACCCCGCGTCTCGCTCGCACTGCCAATGGCATCTGCCGTGGAACGCAGCAGCTGCTCTGCCAAAGGCTTTTCAGCCAGTCACAAGAAAGCTGGCACCGCGCTTGCTCCTGCTCTGGCAAACAAAAAATACGAGGTGCGCCATGCCGCTACCCGCCCCGATTGTCGGGATCATTGCCAACCCTGCCTCTGGCCGCGACCTACGCCGCCTCACCGCCAATGCCGGGCTCTATTCGAGCACCGACAAGGCCTCGGCAATCCAGCGCCTGCTGGCGGCCTTCGGCGGCACCGGTATCGGCCAGGTGCTGCTGCCAAGCGACATGACCGGCATCGCCGCCGCCGTGCTCAAGGCCAGCCAGGGCCCGGTCGCCACCGACCAGCACTGGCCGGCCATCGAAATACTCGACCTGCCGCTGACCCAGACCGTTGCCGATACCCGCCTGGCCACTCGACACATGGTCGAGCGCGGCGTGGCGATGATCGCCGTGCTGGGTGGCGACGGCACCCACAAGGCGGTCGCTGCCGAGGCCGGTGACGTGCCGCTGCTAACCCTGTCTACCGGCACCAACAATGCCTTCCCCGAACTGCGCGAGGCCACCAGCGCGGGCCTGGCGGGCGGCCTGCTTGCAAGCGGCCGAGTACCGGCCAGCATCGGCCTGCGCCGCAACAAGCGCCTGCTGGTGAAAGTGCCAGAACAACAGCTTGCCGAATGGGCCTTGGTGGAGGTGGCTGTATCGCCCCAGCGCTTCATCGGTGCCCGTGCACTCAGCCGCAGCGAAGACCTGTGTGAGGTCTTTGCCTGTTTCGCCGAGCCCCATGCCATTGGCCTTTCAGCCCTGTGTGGCCTGTGGCACCCGGTGTCGCGCCAGGACCCGCATGGCGCCTGGGTACGCCTGAACCCCGGTGCCGAGCAGGCGCTGCTGGCGCCACTGGCGCCCGGCGTGCTGCAAGCCTGCGGCATCACCGCCAGCGGCCCGCTGACGCCCGGCGTGGCCCACCGCCTGAGCCTGGCCAGCGGCACCCTGGCCCTGGATGGCGAACGCGAGATCGAGTTCGCCGAGCACGACACACCCACCATCACCCTCGACCACCAAGGCCCGCTAAGCGTGGATGTCGAGGCCGTACTGGCGCACGCCGCCCGCCATCACCTGCTGGCCGTACCGCGCGGCCACCGGCTGCACCCTGCATACCCGCGTTGAGACAACCCTGGAGAACAACAAGATGTCCAATCAACTCAGCACCGAACAACTGCTGCATGCCTATGAAGTGATGCGCACCATCCGTGCATTCGAAGAACGCCTGCACGTGGAGTTCGCCACTGGCGAGATCCCCGGCTTCGTCCACCTGTATGCCGGCGAAGAGGCCTCCGCGGCCGGGGTCATGGCCCACCTGCGCGACAGCGACTGCATCGCCTCCACCCACCGCGGCCATGGCCACTGCATCGCCAAGGGCGTAGACGTGTACGGCATGATGGCCGAGATCTACGGCAAGAAGACCGGCGTGTGCGGCGGCAAGGGCGGCTCGATGCACATTGCCGACCTGGAAAAAGGCATGCTCGGCGCCAACGGCATTGTCGGTGCCGGCGCGCCGCTGGTGGCCGGGGCGGCGCTGGCGGCCAAGATCAAGGGCAATGACGATGTGTCAGTGGCCTTCTTCGGCGATGGCGCCTCCAACGAAGGCGCGGTGTTCGAGGCCATGAACATGGCCTCGATCATGAATCTGCCCTGCATCTTCGTGGCCGAGAACAACGGCTACGCCGAGGCCACCGCCTCCAACTGGTCTGTGGCCTGCGACCATATTGCCGACCGCGCAGCCGGCTTCGGCATGCCTGGGGTCACCATCGACGGCTTCGACTTCTTTGCCGTGTACGAGGCCGCTGGCGCTGCCATCGAACGTGCGCGTGCCGGGCAAGGGCCCTCGCTGATCGAGGTCAAGCTCAGCCGCTACTACGGCCACTTCGAAGGTGACGCACAAACCTACCGCGCGCCCGATGAAGTGAAGAACCTGCGCGAAACCCGCGACTGCCTGATGCAGTTCCGCAACAAGACCACCCGTGCCGGCCTGCTCAGTGCCGAGCAACTGGACGCCATCGACGCCCGCATCGAGGACCTGATCGAAGACGCCGTGCGCCGCGCCAAGTCCGATCCCAAGCCACAGCCCGCCGACCTGCTCACCGACGTGTACGTCAGCTACCCCTGAGCCGCGGATTACAAGAACAACAGGAGAACCACCATGGCAAGAAAGATCAGCTACCAGCAGGCCATCAACGAAGCCCTGGCCCAGGAAATGCGCCGCGACAACACGGTGTTCATCCTTGGTGAAGACGTGGCCGGTGGTGCCGGCGCGCCCGGCGAGGATGACGCCTGGGGTGGTGTGCTGGGCGTGACCAAAGGCCTGTACCACCAGTTCCCGGGCCGCGTGCTCGACGCGCCACTCTCGGAGATCGGCTACGTCGGCGCCGCCGTCGGTGCCGCCACCCAGGGCCTGCGCCCGGTGTGCGAACTGATGTTCGTCGACTTCGCCGGCTGCTGCCTGGACCAGATCCTCAACCAGGCCGCCAAATTCCGCTACATGTTCGGCGGCAAGGCGGTCACCCCGCTGGTGATGCGCACCATGTACGGCGCCGGCCTGCGCGCTGCCGCCCAGCACTCGCAGATGCTCACCTCGCTGTGGACGCACATTCCCGGCCTGAAGGTGGTCTGCCCGTCCTCGCCCTACGATGCCAAAGGCCTGCTGATCCAGGCGATCCGTGACAACGACCCGGTGATCTTCTGCGAGCACAAGCTGCTGTACAGCATGCAGGGCGAGGTGCCGGAAGAGGTTTACAGCGTGCCGTTTGGCGAGGCCAACTTCCTGCGCGATGGCGACGACGTGACACTGGTTACCTATGGCCGCATGGTGCATGTGGCCCTGGAGGCCGCCAACAACCTTGCCCGCCAGGGTATCGACTGCGAGGTACTGGACCTGCGCACCACCAGCCCGCTGGATGAAGACAGCATTCTGGAGAGCGTGGAAAAAACCGGCCGACTGGTGGTGATCGACGAAGCCAACCCGCGTTGCTCCATGGCCACCGACATCAGCGCGCTGGTGGCGCAGAAGGCCTTCGGTGCGCTCAAGGGCCCCATCGAAATGGTCACTGCCCCGCACACCCCGGTGCCGTTCTCCGACGCCCTGGAGGACCTGTACATCCCGGACGCGGCGAAGATCGAAGCGGCCGTGCGCAAGGTGATCGAAGCCGCAAGGAGCGCCGCATGAGCCAGATCCATACGCTGACCATGCCCAAGTGGGGCCTGTCGATGACCGAGGGCCGGGTAGACACCTGGCTCAAGCAGGAAGGTGACGAGATCAACAAGGGCGACGAGGTGCTAGACGTCGAGACCGACAAGATCAGCAGTAGCGTCGAAGCCCCTTTCAGTGGTGTGCTACGCCGCCAGGTGGCCAGGCCGGATGAAACCCTGCCGGTCGGCGCGTTGCTGGCCGTAGTGGTGGAAGGCGAAGCCGAGGAATCCGAGATTGATGCGGTGGTACAGCGCTTCCAGGCCGAGTTCGTTGCCGAAGGCGGCGCCGATCAGGCACAGGGACCGGCCCCGCAGAAGGCTGAAGTGGGCGGGCGCCTGCTGCGCTGGTTCGAACTGGGCGAAGGCGGCACACCACTGGTACTGGTGCACGGTTTTGCTGGAGACCTCAACAACTGGTTGTTCAACCACCCTGCATTGGCCGCAGAGCGCCGCGTGATCGCCCTCGACTTGCCAGGGCACGGCGAATCGGCCAAGGCCCTGCAACGGGGTGACCTGGATGAGTTGAGCGAAACCGTGCTGGCCCTGCTCGACCATCTGGACATTGCCAAGGCGCACCTGGCCGGCCACTCCATGGGCGGCGCTGTCAGCCTGAACGTGGCGCGCCTGGCGCCCGAGCGGGTGGCTAGCCTGAGCTTGATCGCCAGTGCCGGCCTGGGGGAGGCGATCAATGGGCAATACCTGCAAGGCTTCGTCGCTGCCGCCAACCGCAATGCCCTCAAACCGCAAATGGTGCAGCTGTTCGCCGACCCGGCACTGGTCACCCGGCAGATGCTGGAGGACATGCTCAAGTTCAAGCGCCTGGAGGGTGTAGATGACGCCTTGCGTCAACTGGCATGCGCCATTGCCGAAGGTGAGCGTCAGCGCCACGACCTGCGCGGGGTGCTGGGGCAGCACCCGGCACTGGTGGTGTGGGGCGGCAAGGACGCGATCATCCCGGCCACCCATGTCGAAGGCCTGGAGGCTGAAGTGCTGGTGCTACCGGAGGCCGGGCACATGGTGCAGATGGAGGCGGCCGAACAGGTCAATCAGCAACTGCTCGCGTTCCTGCGCAAGCACTAAGCCCTTTGCGTGAGCCTGGAGAACAACAATGAATGACCTGAGCCACACTCACATGCGCGCCGCCGTCTGGCATGGTCGCAACGATATTCGCGTCGAACAGGTACCCCTGCCAGCCGACCCGCCACCGGGCTGGGTGCAAATCAAGGTGGACTGGTGCGGCATCTGCGGCTCCGACCTGCACGAATACGTCGCCGGCCCGGTTTTCATCCCGGTCGAGGCCCCTCACCCGCTGACCGGCATTCAGGGCCAGTGCATCCTCGGCCACGAATTCTGCGGTCAGATTGCCAAGTTGGGTGAAGGCGTGGAGGGTTTCGGGGTGGGTGACCCGGTAGCGGCGGACGCCTGCCAGCATTGCGGTACGTGTTATTACTGCACCCATGGCCTGTACAACATCTGCGAGCGCCTGGCGTTCACCGGCCTGATGAACAACGGCGCGTTTGCCGAGTTGGTCAACGTACCTGCCAACCTGCTGTACCGCTTGCCGCAAGGCTTCCCGCCCGAAGCCGGGGCCTTGATCGAACCGCTGGCAGTGGGTATGCATGCGGTGAAAAAGGCCGGCAGCCTGCTTGGCCAAACCGTTGTGGTGGTGGGGGCTGGCACCATCGGCCTGTGCACCATCATGTGCGCCAAGGCTGCAGGGGCGGCGCAAGTGATTGCGCTGGAGATGTCCTCGGCGCGCAAGGCCAAGGCCAAAGAGGTAGGCGCCAACGTGGTGCTGGACCCCAGCCAGTGCGACGCCCTGGCCGAGATCCGCGCACTGACTGCCGGGCTGGGAGCGGATGTGAGCTTTGAGTGCATCGGCAACAAGCACACGGCCAAGCTGGCCATCGACACCATTCGCAAGGCGGGCAAGTGCGTGCTGGTGGGTATTTTCGAAGAGCCCAGCGAGTTCAACTTCTTCGAACTGGTATCCACGGAAAAGCAGGTGCTGGGGGCGTTGGCGTACAACGGCGAGTTTGCCGATGTGATTGCCTTTATTGCGGATGGCCGGCTGGATATTCGCCCGCTTGTAACCGGGCGGATCGGGTTGGAGCAGATTGTCGAGTTGGGCTTTGAGGAACTGGTGAACAACAAGGAGGAGAACGTGAAGATCATCGTGTCGCCGGGCGTGCGCTGACCTCTCCCGCACAGCAAGCGCAAATCCTATAGGAGCGGCCTTGTGTCGCGAAAGGGCTGCGCAGCAGCCCCGACAATTTTGCGGGATGGCAGAAATACTGGGGCTGCTGCGCAGCCCTTTCGCGACACAAGGCCGCTCCTACAGGGCGATGCGCCAGCCTATGCGTTCGCTGTCTCAGGATCCCATTCTGCGTCATACTCGGCAGACCTATTGCCCGGTCCTCGCCATGCGTCCACTGCTCCCCATCACCCTGGTCCTGCTGCTCGCCGCCTGCGGCGATGGCGAATCGCTACTACCTCCAGACGCACGCCTGCCTGATGGGGGGCGTTACCGGGGCGAGGTGGTCGATGGCCTGCTGCAGGGCGAGGGCCGTATCGACTACCCCAACGGCAGTTGGTACGCCGGCGGCTTCAAGGATGGCCAGTGGCATGGCCAAGGCGAATGGCATGGCCAGAACGGTGAGGTGTACCGTGGCCAGTTCGCCGAAGGGCTGTTCCAGGGACTGGGCGACCTGACCACGCCGGGCAGCCACTATGGTGGCACGTTCAAACATGGCCGCCGCGACGGCGAAGGCACCCTCAAGCAAGCGGACCAGACCTACCGCGGCCAGTTCAAGGACGACCAGTACGACGGCGCAGGCGAACTGGAACTGGCGGACGGCAGCCGCTACCAGGGCCTGTTCGCCAAAGGCAAACCCAACGGTGCCGGGGTGCGCAGCGATGCCAGCGGCAACCAGTTCAGCGGCCGCTTCGTCAGCGGCCAGTTGCAAGGAAGCGGCACCTACGACAGCGTCGATGGTGAGCAATACATCGGCGAGTTCAAGGACAACCGCCTGGAAGGCCGTGGCCGCTATGAAAACGTCGATGGCGATGTGTGGATCGGCGAATTCAAGGACGGCTCATTGATTGGCGAAGGTGAATTGCTAGGCAGCGATGGCAGCCACTACAAAGGTACTTTCGTCGATTGGCGCCTGTCGGGCGAAGGCAGCCTGCAACTGGCCGACGGCAGCAAGTACATCGGTGGTTTTCTCAACGATGCCTACCACGGGCGTGGCCGGTTGATTCTGCCAAGCGGCAAAGTCGAAAGCGGCGTGTGGGCCAATGGCGTGCGCGTACGTGACCAGAAAGGGACGCTGCTGCCCGACCCGTTGGACATTGCCCTGCTCAACCAGGGCCGCCTGCTGGAAGAGGCTCTGGCCCGGGTGCCGCGCTCGGTGGCACCGATCCAGCTTTACAGCCTGGTGGTCGCCGGCGACGGCCAGCAGAGCGTGTTCCTGCGCGAAGCCGACTACGTCAGCAACATGCTCAAGGTGCGCTTTGGCGCCCGTGGCCAGGTGACCCTGGTCAACCATCGCGACCACATGGCCACCCGCCCCATGGCCACCCGCGAGAACCTTACCCGCGCCGCGCAGACCCTGGCCGAGCGCAGCGGTCCCGAGGACCTGGTGTTCATCTACCTCACCACTCATGGCAGCGAAGACCACCAACTGGTGCTCGACCAGCCCCGCCTGCAGCTGGCCGACATTTCCGCCGACGAGCTGGCCACTGCCCTGGCGCCGCTGAAAGACCGCGACAAGGTAATCGTCATCTCGGCCTGCTATTCAGGGGGCTACATCGCCCCGCTCAAGGATGATCGCACGCTGATCATGACCGCCGCCCGGGCTGACCGGGTGTCGTTCGGTTGCTCGGAAGAAGCCGACTTCACCTACTTTGGCGATGCCTTGTTCGCAGAAGCGTTGAACCAGACCGACGACCTGAAGCAGGCGTTTGAACTGGCACGCACCAGCGTTGCCGAACGGGAACAAAGGGAAGGCTTCGAAGCCTCGGAACCGCAGTTGTGGGCGCCGCCTGCGGTGCTTGAGCACTGGCAGCAGCTGCGTCGCCAACAGGCCGAAGAAGCGTTGCGTAACGCCACGCAGGCCAACGTGGGGCCACAGGCAAAAACGCCCGGCAGCCACTAGACTTGTGTGTAACAAGGGAGAGACATCATGTATTTGACGCCTCAGCATGTCCTGCTTGCCGGTGCCACCGGCCTGACCGGTGAACACCTGCTAGACCGCCTGCTTAACGAACCCACCATCACCCGCGTGCTGGCGCCCACCCGCCGGCCGCTGGCCGAGCACCCGCACCTGGAAAACCCGGTGGGTGACCCGGCCGTGTTCCTGCCGCAGCTGGCCGGGCGGGTCGATATCGCCTATTGCTGCCTGGGAACCACGCTGAAACAGGCCGGTTCCGAGTCGGCCTTCCGCGCGGTGGACCTGGACATGGTGGTGGCCTTCAGCAAGCGCGCCCGGGAGATGGGAGCGCGGCATCTGCTGGTGGTCAGTGCGCTGGGCGCTGACCCGAAATCGTCGATTTTCTACAACCGGGTCAAAGGCGAAATGGAAGAGGCGCTAAAGGCGCAGGACTGGCCACAGTTGACCATCGTGCGGCCGTCGTTGCTATTGGGTGAGCGGATCGAACCGCGACTAACCGAACAGTTGGTTTCGCCGTTTTCCAGGCTGATACCGGGCAAGTACCGGGGGATCGAGGCCTGTACCCTGGCCCGGGCACTGTGGCGGCTGGCGCTGGAGGAAGAGGACGGGGTGCGGGTTGTAGAGTCGGATGAGTTGCGCAGGTTGGGCAAGACTCCCTGAAAGCTGCATATTACTGTTGTAGGAGCGGCCTTGCGTCGCGAAAGGGGCGCGCAGCGGCCCCCGATCTCAGCTTTAGCATAACCATTGCTGGGGCCGCTTTGCGGCCCTTTCGCGACACAAGGCCGCTCCTACAGGGGACTGCGGCGCTCTCTAAAGGCCACCCGTAGCCTGGAAGCCTACACCTGCCGCTGTCAGCAACGACAACGGCAGCAGCAGGGTATCGAGCAACATGCTGCCAGGCAGGTCCAGCCCAGGATAGGCCGGTGCATCAGCCCCGTAGTGCTCCCGTGGGCAACACCCGCCATTGATCACGTACAAATCCAGCCGGGTGCCGGCATACACCACCGGCGCCCCGGGCTTGGCGGCATCCAGCGTACGCACCGTGGCGCAGCCCCCAAGCATCACCAGCGCCAGCAAACCCACCAGCGCTCGCTTCAATCATCCACCCCGAAATGGTGCTCGCCCCAACGCGGCAGCATGTCCTGGGGAATATTCAGCAGGTTGAGAATACGCGCCACCACAAAGTCGACCAGGTCGTCGATGGTCTGCGGCTGGTGGTAGAAGCCTGGCGCTGCCGGCAGGATAACCGCGCCCATCTGCGACAGCTTGAGCATGTTCTCCAGGTGAATGGTGGAGAACGGTGCCTCGCGTGGTACCAGGATCAACTGGCGACGTTCCTTCAGGGTAACGTCGGCAGCACGCTCGATCAGGTTGTTGCAGGCACCCGTGGCAATCGCCGACAGGGTGCCGGTGGAACAGGGCACCACCACCATCGCCGCCGGAGCGCCGGAGCCGGAGGCCACCGGCGACATCCAGTCTTCCTTGCCGTACACACGGATCTGCCCATCGGCGGCACCGGTGTATTCGGTGAGAAAAGCCTGCATCGCCTGGGGCTTGGCCGGCAGCAGCACGTCGGTCTCGGTCGCCATCACCAACTGCGCGGCCTTGGAGATCAGGAAATGCACCTCGCGGTCCTCGCGCACCAGACAGTCAAGCAGGCGCAGGCCATACTGGGCGCCCGAGGCGCCCGTCATGGCCAGGGTGATGCGTTCCGGCCCGCTCACTTCAGGGCCTCGGCCAGCTTGCCGTGCAGGCCACCAAAGCCGCCGTTGCTCATGATCACCACGTGAGTGCCTGGGCGAGCCTGGCCCTTGACCCGCTCGATGATCGCGTCGAGGCTTTCGGCCACCACGCTCGGTACCTTGCATTGCGCAGCGGTGCCTGCCAGGTCCCAGCCCAGGTTGGCTGGCGCGTACCAGATCACCTGGTCGGCATCGTTGACGCTTTCCGGCAAGCCGTCACGGTGGGCGCCGAGCTTCATCGAGTTGGAGCGTGGCTCGATCACGGCGATAACCGGCGCCTCGCCAACGCGCTTGCGCAGGCCGTCGAGGGTGGTGGCGATGGCGGTCGGGTGGTGGGCGAAGTCATCGTAGATGGTCACGCCCTGCACTTCGGCAACCTTCTCCATGCGCCGTTTGACGCTCTTGAAAGCGCTGAGGCCTTCGATACCCATGGCCGGCACCACGCCAACATGGCGGGCCGCTGCCAAGGTAGCCAAGGCGTTGGCGACGTTGTGCTGGCCAGTCATTGCCCAGTCCACCACACCTTGGGCCTCGCCCTCGAACAGCACTTCGAAACGCGAACCATCCGGGCTGAGCAGACGCGCCTGCCACTGGCCACCAACGCCTGTGGTCTGCACCGGGGTCCAGCAGCCCATGCCGATCACTCGCTCCAGCGCTTGTTCGGTAGTGGGGTGAATGACCAGACCTTCGCCCGGAATGGTGCGCACCAGGTGGTGGAACTGCCGCTCGATCGAAGCCAGGTCCGGGAAAATGTCCGCATGATCGAACTCAAGGTTATTGAGGATCGCGGTGCGTGGGTGGTAGTGGACAAACTTCGAGCGCTTGTCGAAGAAGGCGCTGTCGTACTCGTCGGCTTCGACCACGAAGAACGGCGTATCGCCCAGGCGCGCCGACACCGAGAAGTTCTGCGGCACACCGCCAATCAGGAAGCCCGGGCTCATGCCGGCGTGTTCCAGCACCCAGGCCAGCATGCTGCTGGTGGTGGTCTTGCCATGGGTGCCGGCAACTGCCAGAACCCAGCGGCCTTGCAGCACGTGGTCGGCCAGCCATTGCGGGCCGGAAACATAGGGCAGGCCCTTGTTCAGCACGTACTCCACAGCAGGGTTGCCACGCGACATGGCATTGCCGATGACCACCAGGTCTGGCGCCGGGTCCAGCTGGGCCGGGTCATAGCCTTGGGTCAGTTCAATGCCCTGGGCTTCGAGCTGGGTGCTCATCGGGGGATAGACGTTGGCGTCCGAGCCGGTGACGCGATGGCCAAGTTCCTTGGCCAGCACCGCCAGCGAGCCCATGAAAGTACCGCAAATACCGAGAATGTGAATATGCATGGTCGACCTCGCAAAACATCGAGGCAGGGTAGCCCAGGGCGAGAAAAATCGCACACGATGTTTCGCTTACTCAGCCCTGGTAATGCCGTGTTTGCGCAGTTTGCGATACAAGGTATTGCGGCTGATGCCCAGGTGCTCGGCGACGCGGGTCAAGTGCCAGTGTTTTGCCTCCAGCATGGCCATGAGAGCGCTGCGCTCGGCATCTTGTAGGAGCGGCCTTGTGTCGCGATCGGGCTGCGAAGCAGCCCCAGCGGAGTGTGCTGTGTTGCTGAGATCCTGGGGCCGCTGTGCGGCCCTTTCGCGACACAAGGCCGCTCCTACAGGGGCGACGCTGTTGCGGATAATGATGGGGAGATCCGAGAACCCGATTCGGGGTTCTTCGCAAAGCGCCACCAGGGTACGCAGCACATTGCGCATCTGCCGCACGTTCCCAGGCCAGGCGAAGTCGAGCAGCGCCTGCCGTGCCTTGGGTTCAATGTCGATCAGTTGCCCCTGCGCCTCCTGGCGCAGCAGAAAGTCCAGCAACGGTGCCTTGTCACTGCGCTCACGCACCGCCGGCAACGCCACTTCCAGACCATTCAGGCGGTAATACAAGTCCTCGCGGAAACTGCCTTGCTCCACCCGTTCCAGCAGGTCCCGGTGCGTGGCGCTGACAATGCGCACATCCACCGCTTGCGGCTCGCCGCCAATCGGCACCACCTGGCGCTCTTCCAGCACCCGCAGCAGGCGGGTTTGCAGCGCCAGTGGCATGTCGCCGATCTCGTCCAGCAGCAAAGTGCCGCCATCGGCCTGCAATAGCTTGCCGCGCATGCCTTCCTTGCGTGCACCGGTAAAGCTGCCGCCGCGATAACCGAACAGTTCGCTTTCGATAAGGCTCTCCGGGATCGAGGCGCAGTTGACGGCGACGAACGGCTTGCCGCGCCGCCCACTGGCCTGATGCACCGCCTGGGCGAAGGCCTCCTTGCCGCAGCCGGTCTCGCCGCGCAGCAACAACGGCACGTCACGTTCAAACACCCGAACGCTACGGCGGAATTCGCTCTGCAATGCAGGGTCGAGCAGGCAGATGGCCGGCTCCGCCTGCTGCATGGGCAAGGGTTGAGCGACAGGCACCGACCACACTGGCGCACGGGCCTTTCCGCGCAGGCAGGCGAACACCTGGCGGCCATCGCGCGTATGCAACGGCCAGACGGTGCTGCCCGCAGGCGTCGCCCGGCTGAACAGTTCGTCGTGGCTACAGGCGAAAAAGCGCTCCACGGGTTTGCCCAGCACGCCACCACGCACGCTGCCCAGCAGGTTCAACGCGCTCTGGTTGGCGGCACAAATCCGCCCATCGCCGTCGAATGCCAGCAAGCCCTCGCTGAACAGGCCGACCGACTCCGCCTGCAGGTGAAAGCGCAGCAGCCACTGCTGCTCGAAATGGCGCAGGAAATAACAGCTTTCGATCATCTTCGCCGACAGGTTGACCAGCGCCATGGTGTGGAACTGGCTCTGGCGGGAAACGTCCGTGCGGGCCGATGACACATCGAGCACTGCCAGCAGTTCACCATGCGGGTCGAACACCGGGCTGGCCGAGCAGGTCAGGCCGGTGTGGCGGCCACGGAAGTGCTCGTTCTGGTGAATGGTCAGTGCCTGGCGTTCGACCAGGCAGGTGCCGATGCCGTTGGTGCCCTCACGTGCCTCGCTCCAGTCGGCGCCCAGCCACAGCCCGGCACGCTCGAAGCTGCGCCGCTCGGTGGGGGCGCTGACGCAATTGAGGATCACCCCACGGGCGTCGGTCAACAGTACGGCGTGGCCCGCCCCGGAAAGCTGCTGGTGCAGGCTGTTCATTTCATGGTCGGCAATGTGCAGCACCTGGCGCAGGCGCTCGCGGCTCTCCAGCAAACGCCCATGTTCAAGCACCACGGGCGCTTCGATCAGCGAAGGGTCGAGGTGGTAGTCCTCCAAGCAGCGCAGCCAGGAGCGGGCAATGGACGGGTCACTGCCGCCCTCCCCGGCGCCACCATGGGCAACGGTATGGACTTGCTGGGCATGACGACTGAAATGATTGCTCTGCATTTGTTGTAGTTCTCTGCAGATAGAGAGTCCCGCCAGCATCCTCCACCCGGGAAGGCTTTGCAATGCACCCTCCCGTGACGTGTCGCAAATGGCACAAAGTGTCACCCCTGCGCGTACCGGGGCTGGCACACAGGGCGCGTACCAAACCCATTCAGATGACCCAAGTCATTGAATTTACTGGCGTGCGAAACGCTGGCCCAACCTTTGCTCTACGCTTCTCAACTCCTCAACAAAACTAACAGCCAGGAGACACACCATGCGTTACGCACATCCCGGTACCGAGGGCGCGAAGGTTTCCTTCAAGAGCCGCTACGGCAACTACATCGGTGGCGAGTTCGTAGCTCCGGTCAAGGGGCAGTACTTCGAAAATACCTCCCCGGTGAATGGCAAGCTGATCGCCGAATTCCCCCGTTCCACTGCCGAAGACATCGACAAAGCGCTTGATGCGGCCCACGCCGCTGCCGACGCCTGGGGCCGCACGTCCGTGCAGGACCGCTCCAATGTGCTGTTGAAGATTGCCGACCGCATCGAGCAGAACCTTGAATTGCTGGCCATTACCGAGACGTGGGACAACGGCAAGCCGATTCGCGAAACCCTGAATGCCGACATCCCGCTGGCGGTCGACCACTTCCGTTACTTCGCCGGCTGCATCCGCGCCCAGGAAGGCGGCGCAGCCGAGATCAACGAAGGCACCGTGGCCTACCACATCCACGAGCCGCTGGGCGTGGTCGGGCAGATCATCCCGTGGAACTTCCCGATCCTGATGGCCGCCTGGAAGCTGGCGCCAGCACTGGCCGCCGGCAACTGCGTGGTGCTCAAGCCCGCCGAGCAGACCCCGCTGGGCATCACCGTACTGCTGGAAGTGATCGGTGACCTGCTGCCAAAAGGCGTGCTCAACGTGGTGCAGGGCTATGGCCGTGAAGCCGGTGAAGCACTGGCCACCAGCAAGCGCATCGCCAAGATCGCCTTTACCGGCTCGACCCCGGTGGGCTCGCACATCATGAAATGCGCAGCCGAGAACATCATCCCGTCCACCGTGGAGCTGGGTGGCAAGTCGCCGAACGTGTACTTCGAAGACATCATGCAGGCCGAGCCGAGCTTCATCGAGAAGGCCGCAGAAGGCATGGTGCTGGCGTTCTTCAACCAGGGCGAGGTGTGCACCTGCCCATCGCGGGCACTGGTACAGGAGTCGATTTACCCGCAGTTCATGGAAGTGGTGATGAAGAAGGTGCTGCAGATCAAGCGCGGGGACCCACTGGACACCGACACCATGGTAGGCGCCCAGGCTTCGCAGCAGCAGTTCGAGAAAATCCTGTCGTACCTCGACATCGCCCAGAAGGAAGGTGCCGAGCTGCTGACCGGCGGCAAGGTCGAAAAACTGGAAGGCTCGCTGGCCACCGGTTACTACATCCAGCCGACCCTGCTCAAGGGCAACAACAAGATGCGCGTGTTCCAGGAAGAAATCTTCGGCCCGGTGGTCAGCGTCACCACCTTCAAGGACGAAGCCGAGGCCCTGGCGATTGCCAACGACACCGAGTTCGGCCTGGGCGCCGGCGTGTGGACCCGCGATATCAACCGTGCCTACCGCATGGGCCGCGGGATCAAGGCTGGCCGCGTGTGGACCAACTGCTACCACCTGTACCCGGCGCATGCCGCGTTTGGTGGTTACAAGAAGTCCGGGGTTGGGCGTGAAACCCACAAGATGATGCTTGATCACTATCAGCAGACCAAGAACCTGCTGGTGAGCTACGACATCAATCCGTTGGGCTTCTTCTAAACCGTGCATTTGGGGCTGCTGCGCAGCCCATCGCGACACAAGGCCGCTCCTACAGGAACCGCGCGCTCTTGTAGGAGCGGCCTTGTGTCGCGATGGGCCGCAAGGCGGCCCCAAGGCCTCTGGCTCGCTTCCTGCAGTACCCATCACCATCGGCCCGGCCCCCTTCCCGGCCACCAAGAAAAACAACAGGTGAAACTATGCCAAGCGATCATTCCGCCGGCTCGCCGGCAGGCTCTTCTGTCGACTTCGAAAAAGTCGGCTCGGACTATTTCCAGCAACGTGAACTGAAAAAAGGCGCCGCAGGCTGGGTACTGCTGGTCGGCCTGGGCGTGGCCTATGTCATTTCCGGCGACTATGCCGGCTGGAACTTCGGCCTGGCCCAGGGCGGCTGGGGCGGCATGTTCCTCGCCACCCTGCTGATGGCCACCATGTACCTGTGCATGTGTTTCTCGCTGGCCGAGCTGTCGTCGATGATCCCCACCGCAGGCGGCGGCTATGGCTTTGCCCGCAGCGCCTTCGGCCCGTGGGGCGGCTTCCTGACCGGCACGGCAATCCTTATCGAGTACGCCATCGCGCCTGCGGCCATCGCCGTGTTCATAGGCGCCTATTGCGAGTCACTGTTCGGCATCGGCGGCTGGGTGATCTACCTGGCGTTCTACATCGTGTTCATCGGTATCCACATCTTTGGCGTGGGGGAAGCGCTGAAGCTGATGTTCATCATCACCGCCATCGCCGCCATCGCCCTGGCGGTGTTCCTGGTGAGCATGGTGCCCCATTTTGATGCAGCCAACCTGTTCGACATCGCCAAAACGGACGCCGTGGGCGCCAGCAGCTTCCTGCCGTTCGGTTATGTGGGTGTGTGGGCGGCCATCCCTTACGCTATCTGGTTCTTCCTGGCTGTCGAAGGCGTGCCACTGGCGGCTGAAGAAACCAAGAACCCCAAACGTGACCTGCCTCGCGGCCTGATTGGTGCCATGCTGGTATTGCTGGCCTTCGCCCTGCTGATTCTGGTGGTCGGCCCCGGCGGTGCAGGCTCCGAAGCACTGAAAGCCTCCGGTAACCCACTGGTCGAGGCATTGTCCAAGGCATACGGCGGCAGCACCTGGATGGGCGGCTTCGTCAACCTGGTCGGCCTGGCCGGGCTGATCGCCAGCTTCTTCTCGATCATCTACGCCTATTCCCGGCAGATCTTCGCCCTGTCCCGCGCCGGCTACCTGCCGCGCAAGCTGTCGGAAACCAACAAAAGCAAGGCCCCGGTGCTGGCCCTGATCATTCCCGGCATCATCGGCTTTGCCCTGTCGCTGACCGGCCAGGGTGACCTGCTGATCCTGGTTGCCGTATTCGGCGCTACCCTTTCCTACGTGCTGATGATGGCCGCGCACATCACCCTGCGCATCCGTCGGCCGAAGATGGAGCGCCCGTACCGCACCCCCGGTGGCATCTTCACCTCGGGCATTGCCTTGGTGCTGGCCTGCATCGCCGTGGTTGCCGGTTTCCTGGTCGACCCACGGGTGGTGATTGGCGCCGCAGTGATCTATGCGGTATTAATTGCCTACTTTGCTTTCTACAGCCGCCACCACCTGGTTGCGGGCACACCGGAAGAGGAATTCGCCGCGATCCAGAAGGCCGAAGAGGCCCTGCACTGATCGCCGCCACCCGCCGCGGGGCAACCCGCGGCTCTGGAGATTCTGTATGGCAAGTTTCGTACACACGGTCGGCCACCTGGTCTACCGCTTCGACAGCCTCAAGGACGTAATGGCCAAGGCCAGCCCGGCACGTTCGGGGGACTACCTGGCAGGCGTCGCCGCCAGCAACGACGGTGAGCGTGTCGCCGCGCAGATGGCGCTGGCGAATATCCCGCTGACGCACTTTCTGAATGAAGCGCTTATCCCTTACGAGGCCGATGAAGTCACCCGCCTGATCATCGACACCCACGATGCCCAGGCCTTTGCCCCTGTCAGCCACCTGACCGTGGGCGGCCTGCGCGACTGGCTGCTGAGCGAAGAGGCCAATGAAGAAAGCCTGCGTGCCTTGGCGCCTGGGCTGACACCGGAAATGGCCGCAGCCGTTTCGAAGATCATGCGCGTGCAGGACCTGGTGCTGGTGGCGCAGAAAATCCGTGTAGTCACCCGGTTCCGCGGCACCATGGGCCTGCGCGGGCGCTTGTCTACCCGGCTGCAACCCAACCACCCGACCGACGAGCCGGCCGGCATTGCCGCCAGCATTCTCGACGGCCTGCTGTACGGCAACGGCGACGCCATGATCGGCATCAACCCGGCCACCGACAGCATCGCCTCGATCTGCACCCTGCTGGAAATGCTCGACGCCATCATCCAGCGTTACGACATTCCCACCCAGGCCTGCGTGCTGACCCATGTCACCACTTCGATCGAGGCAATTAACCGTGGCGTACCGCTGGACCTGGTATTCCAGTCCATCGCCGGCACCGAGGCGGCCAATGCCGGGTTCGGTATCAACCTCAACGTATTGCAGGAAGGTTACGAAGCGGGCCTGTCGCTGAAGCGCGGCACCCTGGGGCAAAACCTGATGTACTTCGAAACCGGCCAAGGCAGCGCGCTGTCGGCCAACGCCCACCATGGCGTAGACCAGCAAACCTGCGAAACCCGCGCCTACGCAGTGGCCCGTCATTTCAAGCCGTTTCTGGTCAACACCGTGGTCGGTTTCATCGGCCCGGAATACCTGTACAACGGCAAGCAGATCATCCGCGCCGGCCTGGAAGACCACTTCTGCGGCAAGTTGCTGGGCGTGCCGATGGGCTGCGACATCTGCTACACCAACCACGCCGAAGCCGACCAGGACGACATGGACACCCTG
The DNA here is from genome assembly GCF_050280665.1 of Pseudomonas sp. NPDC089547. Classification (NCBI taxonomy): domain Bacteria; kingdom Pseudomonadati; phylum Pseudomonadota; class Gammaproteobacteria; order Pseudomonadales; family Pseudomonadaceae; genus Pseudomonas; species Pseudomonas sp. NPDC089547. Next base: position 69,013 of record NZ_JBNNVS010000019.1, read on the forward strand.
CTGACCCTGCTGGGTGTGGCCGGGATCAACTTCATCATGGGCATCCCTGGTTCCGACGACATCATGCTCAACTACCAGACCACCTCGTTCCACGACGCGCTGTACGCGCGCCAGACCCTGGGCCTGAAGCCCGGGCCGGAATTTGAAGCGTGGCTGGCCCGCACCGGCATCTTCACCCAGGCCGATGGCCGGGTACGCTTTGGTGACAACCTGCCGCCTGCCTTCCGCCAGGCCTTGGCACAGCTTGCATAGGGATGACCATGGACCATCGCACGCCTACCCCCGACAACCCTTGGCTGGCCTTGCGCACGCTCACCCCGGCGCGTATCGCCCTGGGCCGCGCCGGCACCAGCTTGCCGACCGGGGCGCAGCTGGACTTCCAGTTCGCCCATGCCCAGGCCCGCGATGCCGTGCACCTGGCCTTCGACCATGCCGGCCTGACTACGCAACTGAGTGACCGAGGGCGCGAAAGCCTGGTGCTGCACAGCGCCGCCAGTGACCGCCACCAGTACCTGCAGCGCCCGGACCTGGGCCGGCGCCTGAGCGAAGCGTCGATTGCCACCCTGCGCCAGCACGCGCAGGCCAACCCCGGCGGCGTCGACCTGGCCATTGTGGTTGCCGATGGCCTGTCGGCCCTGGCCGTGCATCGCCACACCCTGCCATTCCTGGCCCGTTTCGAGGAACAGGCCGCCGCCGACGGCTGGAGCAGCGCCCCGGTGGTGCTGGTCCAGCAGGGCCGCGTAGCGGTGGCCGATGAGGTCGGTGAACTGCTGGGCGCACGCATGACGGTGATGCTGATCGGCGAACGCCCGGGGCTAAGCTCGCCCGACAGCCTTGGCCTGTATTTCACCTACGCACCGAAGGTTGGCCTGACCGATGCCTACCGCAACTGCATTTCCAACATCCGCCTGGAGGGCTTGAGCTATGGCATGGCGGCGCACCGCCTGCTGTACTTGATGCGCGAAGCCTGCAAACGCCAGCTTTCCGGGGTGAATTTGAAGGACGAAGCCGAGGTCCATAGCCTGGAGAGCGAAGACAGCACCAACCAGAAAGGTAACTTCCTGCTCGGCAAAGGGTAAACAACATGTCACGGAAGGCGGATTGCACTTGTGCAGCGCATTGGGCAGCATGCCCTTGAACGCTGCAGGCATTTCGCTGTTTCCCTAAATGGACTCTGAGGGCCGCACATGCGCATCATCAAGGCAACCCTGGAACACCTCGACCTGCTCACGCCGATGTTCGTCAAATACCGTGAGTTCTACGGCCAACTGCCCTACCCCGACAGCTCGCGCAGCTTTCTGGAAAAGCGCCTGAAACGGGATGAATCGGTGATTTACCTGGCGCTACCGGATGATGACGACAGCAAGCTGATGGGCTTCTGCCAGTTGTACCCAAGCTACTCGTCACTGTCGCTGAAGCGGGTGTGGATACTCAACGATATCTACGTGGCCGAAGATTCGCGGCGCATGCTGGTGGCTGACCACCTGATGCGTGAAGCGAAAAAAATGGCCAAAGAGACCAACGCCGTGCGTATGCGGGTTTCGACCAGCGCAGACAACGAGGTAGCGCACAAGACCTACGAATCCATCGGCTTTCGCAAGGATACCGAGTTCGAGAACTACATCCTGCCGATCAGCCAGGACTGACCTGTACCGGCCTCTTCGCGGGCACGCCCGCTCCCACAGAGATATCACCAACCTTGAAGGTTGTGCTGTACCTGTGGGAGCGGGCGCGCCCGCGAAGAGGCCAGCACAGGAATGCACCCTCACCGTAACCCCCCGCTACAAACTCCCCGGGCATGTTCTTCACTTAGCCGTATAATGCCCCACCTGTCATGTGTGAAAATTTACCCATCCCCAGGTAACCCAGCCTACGCCCAAGAACACAGGTGCTGTACATGGATTTCAACCCGCTGGACCTTATCCTGCATCTCGATGCCTATCTCGATCTGCTGGTCACCAATTACGGTCCCTGGATCTACGCCATCCTGTTCACCGTGATCTTCTGTGAAACCGGGCTGGTGGTCATGCCCTTCCTGCCGGGCGATTCGCTGCTGTTCATCGCCGGCGCCGTGGCCGCAGGCGGGGGTATGGACCCGGTGCTGCTGGCTGGCCTGTTGATGGCTGCCGCCATCCTGGGCGACAGCACCAACTACGTGATCGGCCGAACAGCCGGCGAGCGGTTGTTCAACAACCCCAACTCGAAAATCTTCCGCCGCGACTACCTGCAACGCACCCACGAATTCTATGAACGCCATGGCGGCAAGACCGTAACCCTGGCGCGCTTCCTGCCCATCCTGCGTACCTTCGCACCGTTCGTCGCCGGCATCGCACACATGCATTACCCGCGCTTCCTCGGTTTCAGTGTTGCCGGTTCGCTGCTGTGGGTCGGTGGCCTGGTTACCTTGGGCTACTTCTTCGGCAATGTCCCGTTCATCAAACAGCACCTGTCGCTGATGGTGGTGGGCATCATCGTGCTGTCGCTGGTGCCGATGATTCTCGGCCTGCTGCGTGGCCGCCTGGGCCGTGCGGCCAAGGCTCACTGAACGCCTGAAAATGTGGTCCTTCAGCGCCTGGCGGCGCAAGCGAACCCTGGCGCGCTACCCCATCGCCCCCCAGCAATGGCAGGCCGTGCGCCAGCGCCTGCCGATGCTGGACGGCATCAGTGACGAAGAAGACCACTGGCTGCGCGAAGCCTGCATCCTGTTCCTGCTCGACAAGCACCTCACCTGCCTGCCCGGGGTCGAGCTGGACGACGAGCAGCGCCTGTTGCTGGCCGCTCAGGCCCAGTTGCCGCTGCTGCACCTGGGTGAGTTGAACTGGTACCAGGGCTTTCACGAAATCATCCTGTACCCCGACGACTTCAAGAGCCCGCAACGCCACCGTGACGCCAGCGGCGTGGAGCACGTGTGGGACGGTGAGCACAGCGGCGAGGCCTGGCAACAGGGCCCGATCATCCTGGCCTGGAACGGCGTGCTGGCCAGTGGCGGCTGGGAGGCCTACAACCTGGTCATCCATGAACTGGCGCACAAGCTCGACATGCTCAATGGCGATGCCAACGGCCTGCCGCCATTGCACAGCGGCATGCCAGTGGATGCATGGGCAACGGCCATGCAGCAGGCGTACGACGACCTGAACCGCCAGCTGGACAACGACCCCGACGCCGAAACCGCCATCGACCCGTATGCCGCAGAAAACCCAGCAGAGTTCTTTGCCGTCACCAGCGAATACTTCTTCAGTGCCCCCGACCTGCTCCAGCAGGCTTATCCACAGGTCTACCAGCAATTGTCGCTGTTCTACCGCCAGGACCCGCTGGCGCGCCTGCTGCGACTGCAGGCGGATCACCCCGAATACCGCGAAAGCCACGCCTGACGGGGCCGCACATCAGGCCAGACGTGGCATGCCCCGGCAGAATATGCCTATAATCGCCGCCACTTTTTTGGTCAAACACGGGGGCACTGCCCAATGAGCTACAGCAAGATTCCGGCGGGCAAAGACCTGCCGAACGACATCTACGTCGCTATCGAGATCCCGGCTAACCACGCGCCGATCAAATACGAAATCGACAAGGACAGCGATACCCTGTTCGTCGACCGTTTCATGGCCACCCCGATGTTCTACCCGGCCAACTACGGTTTCATCCCGAACACCCTGGCCGACGACGGTGACCCGCTGGACGTGCTGGTCGTTACCCCTTACCCGGTAGCACCAGGCTCGGTTATCCGCGCCCGTCCGGTTGGCGTGCTGAACATGACCGACGACGGCGGCGGCGACGCCAAGGTCATCGCTGTTCCTCACGACAAGCTGTCGCAGCTGTACGTTGACGTGAAGGAATACACCGACCTGCCAGCCCTGCTGATCCAGCAGATCGAGCACTTCTTTGCCAACTACAAAGATCTCGAGAAGGGCAAGTGGGTCAAGATCGAAGGCTGGGAAGGCGCCGACGCCGCCCGTGCCGCGATCACCAAATCGGTTGCTGCCTACAAGGGCTGATACCGGTTGCAGGAAAAACCCCGCTTTGCGGGGTTTTTTTATGCCTGAAGAAATGACCTGCCGTCGCGATCCCTGTAGCAGCGGCCTTGTGTCGCGATCGGGCGCGAAGCGGCCGTAAAGCCATCCTGCGCGATGCGCCTGAAAGAACGCGTTTGCTGATTTTACGGCCGCTTCGCGCCCGATCGCGACACAAGGCCGCTCCTACAAGGAACGCGTTAATGGTGGTAATAAATCCTACGCAGTCCTACACCAACGCCCTACAAGCAGGCACATTTCCTACAAATACCATCAACACGCGGTTCATTTCCTTGCGGGTACCCCATCGCTAGACTCGCGGCATGAACACTTCCGGCGACCGCCTCAAAGCCCTTCTCCACGAATGCGGCCTGACCCCTTCCGATTTCGCTGCTCAGCGCAGCGTTACACCGCAGCACGTCAACAACTGGTTCAACCGCGGCGTTCCCCTGGCCCGCCTGGACGAACTGGCCGACCTGTTCTGCGTGCATCGACGCTGGCTGCGCACGGGAGAAGGGCCCAAACACCCAAGCGCTATCCAGCGCAACTGCCCGCCTCGGCCCGCCCCCGCCAACCCGCCCAGCCCACTGTGGGCGCACCGTGCCCGGGAGCTGAAAGTACCCTTTTACGAACTGCGCAACGGCCTGCTTGCGCCGGTAGCAAGCAAGCACCTGCGCCTGCCCGAAAAAGCCCTGAGAAGGTTGGGCGTGCATACGGACAACGCGATCTGCATGGCCATGCCCGACAGCAACATGGTGCCGTTGATTGCGCAGCAGGCCACCCTGGCCATCGACCTGAGCATGAAACGGGTGGTGGAAGGTGAAACCTATGCCCTGCTGCACAACGGTGTGCTCAGGGTCAACAACCTCAGCATCGGCCCTCAGAACACGCTGTACCTGCACAGCCATGACCGCTACAGCTACGCAGTCGAACGCTACACCCCTGCCCAGCGCCATGCGCAGGGCCTGGAGATTCTCGGCTGGATATTCCACTGGTCGCATTTCCGCCAGCAGCGGCCCGGCTGAAACAACCTGTGCCATTTTTTGCTGGGCATCCTGCGCGTGCCCTTGTATGCTACGCCGCACATTCAGCCCCGACCGGCGCGAGCTGCAGTCCAGAGGGCTCGGCGATATCCCACACGGGTGTCTGCCATCTCTTTCAGGCCCTTGATGGCCACACAGTTAAGGCGATTGCGGCTTACCATAAATTAGTCGGAAGCGTCCCCGAGAAGCCGGCCACAAGCCGGCTTTTTAATGCCCGCAGAAATGTCGGCTGCAGGTTCGACAGGGTGGTGGGCAAGTGGTTATCAGTCGCTGATCGGCAGGCACGTCGTCAGTCATGTTCGGCGCGCGGGCTGGCAGAGAGCACCAAGCTGCTCTTGAGGAACTCCTCGCGCACTTGATGCATCTGCAAGTGAGTTTTCCCCGACGCATAATCCAGCCCGGCGAGCCCCATTTCCAACGCCAGCTCGGGATGCCGGGCAACATAACGAATGCGCTCTGCCAGACTGGACGGGTTCCCGGTTTCAAACGTCAACGCGTTGTGCTCGCTCGTGATGTCCAGCACCCCGCAGGTGTCGGAACCGATGACGGGAACGCCCTGGCTGAACGCGTCAAAAATGATGCGGGGCTGTTCCTGCTTCAATGTCGGCACCAATAGCCAGTCGTGCTGGGCAATGATGCTGAAAAAGTCTTTGCCATAATCAACTGCGTTCAGGAAGCTCACCTGGACGCCGCCACGCTTTTCAGCGGCAAAGCGCAGGCAGTGTGCTTTCAAATCACCCTCTCCCATAAGGGTGATGGTGATATCAACGCCTTCGACCTCCAGTTGCTCAATGGCTTCAAGCACTACCAGAACACCTTTATCCAGCACGAGACGTGACGGGTAAAGCAAGTGGACTGCACGGCCACGCCTGGCTTCGAATCGTTTTCTGACGGTTTCGGGGGCCGCCATGAACTTTTTATCGAGCCAGCTGGCCGGGTTGATCAACGTGCGGCTGTTGGTACGCCCCAGAAAATAGTCCTTGTAGAAGGACTGGGTAAATATTCTGGCATTCGCCAGCTTCACACAGCGCTTCAACAACACGGTGTGTACATGGTGTTCGATGATTGCCCTGAGGGTTCGCGCCTGCCCCTGAGCCAGCATCCAGAACGAAGACTCTATGACAATCACCCATTGAAAGCGCAAGAACGGCTTGAGCGGCAACACATAGAAGGACAAGGGGAATGCCCAACCGGCCCCGTCCGAATGAACGATCCTGGCGCGCTTGCAGGCGATGAAAACGGTGATGAAATTCGGAATGAAATTCTTCAGGACTGACGCAAGCCCATAGTCTTTGCGCAACCCGTAAATCCGTTTTATATCCAGATGACTGATGCTTTGCAGCCCGTCAATGCTGCCGTCGCGCTCTACAGGGCAGCACATGCTGAAGTGCTTTATGTAGCCCAGATGCAGCGCTATGTCTTTGACCCACAGGGGGTCTGTGAACACATTGCCTTGCTGGTCTACGACAACAGGAATTCGGGTGAACAGGATGTATGGGTCTTCAATCATATTCCCCTCGCAGGGATGCCAGGACACTCTCGATTTCATTGTCTACATGGGGCTTACTCCTCAATACCAGCCGTCCATCTCAACAACGTTCCAGCGTCCTTGCAGACCTCCTGCCTACACAGCAAGCGCTCCGTTGGGCATTAACTCTAGTGCGCGTTTGCCGATTGCACACGCCAAGCGGCAAAAATTTGTCATGGCGCCATGCGGCTGATACAAGCCTTTGTTTTCATTATTCAATCTCCTGAAAACACTCAACCGCCTGGAGCCAGGTCTGTTCAGCGTCGGCTGTCAGAAGTCATACCGCGCCCCAACCATCATGCTGCGTGATGGCCCATAGAAATTGAATGTCGACGTCGACCCCACCCGCGACAGGTAGTCCCGGTCGAACAGGTTGTTGACGTTGAAGGTGGCCGTCAGCTTCGGGGTAACCGGGTACGACAGCATCGCGTCCACCGTGGCATAGCCCGGTGCATCGATGCGCACGCCGCCATTCTCGGAATAGAAGGTGCTCATTGCCGATACGCCGCCGCCAATGGCCAGGCCGGTCAGCGGGCCCTGGCTGATGGTGTACTTGCTCCACAGCGACGCCTGGTTGCGCGGCATGATGAAGAACGTGGTTTCGGCATCACCCTTGAGGGTTTCGGTTTCCATCCAGGTGTAGCCGGCCAGCAGTTCCCAGTTCGGCGTGAGCTTGCCGCTCACTTCCACTTCGGCACCCTTGACGCGGGTTTTGCCGGAGGCAACCGAGAAGTTGGTGTCTACGCCATCTTCGTCATATTCGGTGGTGGCGCGGTTCTTGTCGGTCAGGCGGAACACCGAGAAGCGGGTGTTGAGGTCGCCGCCGAAGTAGCTGCTTTTGAGGCCGAATTCGTACTGCTCGCCTTCACGCGGCTTCAGCACCCGGCCGTTGCTGTCGGTGTCGGACTGCGGTTTGAACACCTGCGAGTAGCTGGCGTACAACGCGTGGTTCTCGGTCAGGTCGTAGACCAGGCCGCCATACGGGGTGAAGTGGCCATCCACGCGCTTGCTGTCGTTGGTGGTAGCACCGCTGCTCAGGGTGGTGGTGTAGAAATCACCGCGATACCAGCTGAACCGGCCACCGGCGATCAGCGCCAGGCGCTCGATCGGGCGGAAGGTGACTTTGGAATACAGGCCGTATTCCTCTTCCTGCATGCCGGTCTCGGTGCTGTAGTTGGGCGACGGTTTGGCGAACTGCTTGGGCGAGTAGGTGTTGACGTTGATGGCGCCCAGGTTGGTGGTGCCGTTCAGGTACTCGGTGTCGTAGTTCTTGTAGTCGGTGCCGACCACGAATTCGCTGACCTGGCCAAGCGCTTCGAACGGCTGGCTGTAGCTGGCGTCCAGCGAGTAGGTGTCCTGGGTAAAGTCACGGGCGCTGGCGCGCTCGGAGTTGGCACCGGTAGTGGCGTTGGTTGCAGTGAAGGCGTACAGGTAGTTGGTGTCGCGGTGCGAACCACGGGCGGCGACACGGCCATAACCGCCGTTGTCGAAGCGGTGGGTCAGCTCGGCGACCAGGTCGGTGGTCTTGCCGTCGAAGTAGTTCCAGTCCGCACCCAGGAAGCGCGAGTGGCTGAAGTCGGGTACGTCGCCAGACAGGGTTGCCGGGTAGCCGTTGTGCGGGGTGATGTTCTTCACTTCGTGCATCAGGCCGAACGACAGCGTGGTGGCGTCATCCAGGTCGACATCCAGCGCACCGTAGTAGCTGTTGCTGGTGTTGGCGTTGTAATCGACTTCGCCATTGGAGTCGTCACGGGACGCGATGAAACGCCCGCGCACGCGGCCGGCGTCATCCAGCGGCCCGCTCAGGTCGATTTCTTCGTGGTTAGTGTCCCAGGTGCCGTAGCTGCCTTCGACGTGGCCCTGGAACTCGGCGGTCGGGCGCTTGCGCACCATGTTGACGATGCCACCCAGTTCACTGGTGCTGCTGAACAGCCCGGCCGGGCCGCGCATGATTTCGACACGGTCGAACGCCGCCAGCGACGGCACGGTGCCGAAAATGCTGGCCATGGGGGCCGGCAGGCCATCGATGTTGAACTCGCTGTACTCGTAGCCACGGGCGTAGATCGACGAACGGCCACTGTCATTGGTCAGGGTGCGCAGGCCGGCAGTGTATTTGGCCAGGTCATCCAGGTGCACGAACTGGCGGTCCTTGACGTAGTCCTGGGTGTAAACGGTGATCGATTGCGGGATGTCCTTCAGCGCCGCAGGCGTCTTGGTGCCCACGGTCGCGGCATCGACACTGTAGCCACCGGTCGCTTCCGAGGGCAGCATGTCGTACAGGCGATTACCTTCGATGGTCAATGCCGGCAGGTCGAGTGAGCTGTCTTCGGCTGCCGCCTGGGTCGCTACCGTTTCGGCCAGTGCCGACAACGAAAACGGCGCCAGCAACCCCAGCACCAGCAAGCCCCGTACCCGTCGCGGGCTCCCCACACGTTTGAAACCGGTCATGACACACCCTTCGCCCAAATGATATTAATTCGCAAACGAAACAAGTTGCTTTTTGCGAACGATACCGGAGGAAAAACGGGGGTGCAGCATCATTAACCTTCTTAACACATCGAGGCGTTGCCCTCTCCCCACCCGCAATGGGATGATTCGTAACTGATACAAATTCTCATTCAAGGCTCGCCGTGCCCACCTCACTCCTCCTTGCCGAAGACGACGCAAGCCTGCGTCAGGACCTGGAACGCCATTTCCTCAACCGAGGCTTTCAGGTTCACGCTTGCGCCAGCGGCACACAGGCCCTGAATGCCATACGGCAATCGCAGTTCGATCTGGTGCTGCTGGACATCATGCTGCCAGGCATGGACGGCCTTAGTCTGCTCGACGAGCTGCGCCGGCAACAGGCAGTGCCGGTCATGCTGATGTCGGCACTGGGGGCCGAGCAGGACCGCATCAGCGGCTTTACCCGGGGTGCGGACGACTACCTGCCCAAGCCCTTTAGCCTGGCGGAACTGGACGCACGGGTCGATGCCTTGCTGCGGCGCGTGGCCTTCGATCGCGGCACGGCACTGCGGGCCGACGTCGGCAAGGTGATGCTGGACCACGACCGCCAGGACGTTATCCACAACGGCAGTGCCGCGGGCCTTACCGCTTCCGAGTTCCGCTTGCTGGTAACGCTGCGGGCGCATCCCGGCGAAGCCTTGAGCAAGCCATTCCTCTACCAGACCGTGCTGCACCGGGCCTATACCCGCCTGGACCGGGGCCTGGATGTGCATGTGTGCAACCTGCGTCGCAAACTGGCCGACATCAACGCCCAGCACCTGCAGATCCAGGCTGTACGCGGTCAGGGGTACATCCTGGTCGACGCGGAGCAGCCCTGATGCGTCGCCACCCGTTGTTGTGGAAACTGGCCGTGCTGCAGGTCAGCTTCTGCCTGTTGCTGGTCTGGCTGATCTGGACATGGGGCCTGTCGGTGGAGCGCAGCACCTATTTCCTGTCCCAGGCCGACCAGGCCTACCTGGCGCGCTATGCGCAACAAGCTGAAGCCGCCTGGGAGCAAGGTGGTGCAGTGGGCGTCGAGACCTGGCGCAGGCAACTGGAACAAGCCGAGGACACCTGGGTGGCCGTTATCGGGCCGCACTTGCAAAGCCTTGGCACCACGCCGCTGAGCGCCGGGCAGGCCAGCCACCTGACCTTCATGCGCAAACTCGATTGGCCAATGAGCCGACGCCTGCAAGATGAACTGCCATACGTCAGCATCGAATTCCCGCAACACCCCGAGCACGGCCGCCTGGTACTGCAACTGCCCGAACGCCTGCTGCCCACCGGCCTGACGCCATGGACCCATGTGGTCACCCACGGCGTTGCCCCTGCGCTGCTCGCGCTGCTGCTGGGCCTGGCGCTGTACCGGCATTTGGTGGTGCCGCTCAACCGCCTGCGCGACCGCGCCGACGCCCTGCGGGCCGATGACCTGGACAGCCCCGCCCTGCCCCTGCAGGAGCGCCGCGATGAACTGGGTGAACTGGCACAAGCCTTTGAACACATGGCCGGGCGCCTGCGCCAGAGCCTGGAGCAACAGCGCCTGCTGCTGCGCACGTTGTCGCACGAACTGCGCACGCCGCTTGCGCGGCTGCGCATTGCCCATGACAGCGATTTGCCGCCGCCACAGTTGCGCGAGCGCCTGGACCGCGAAGTGGCCGACATGCAGAAGCTGCTGGAAGACACGCTGGACCTGGCCTGGCTGGACACCGAGCAGCCCAGCTTGCCGACCGAGCCGGTCTTGATGGTTTCCGTCTGGGAAGCCCTGTGCCAGGACGTCTGCTTCGAAAGCCGCTGGGATCCTGCACGCCTGCCATGCTCGCTGGGCACCGACTGCCTGGTGCAGGTTCATCTGGACAGCCTCGCCCAGGCCCTGGAAAACCTGCTGCGCAATGCCATTCGCCACTCACCGGCCGAGGGCCGGGTCAGCCTGGATGGCTGGCGTGAAGGCGACGTATGGCACCTGCGCCTGAGCGACCAGGGCCCCGGCGTACCGCACGCCGACCTCGAACGCATCTTCAAGCCTTACCAGCGCCTGGCCGACAGCGGCGCTGGCTTCGGCCTTGGCCTGGCCATCGCTCGCCGCGCCATCGAACTGCAAGGTGGCCGGTTGTGGGCCAGCAATGGCCACCCTGGCCTGTGCCTGCATTTGACCCTGCCCGCCGCCCGGCACTGTTTAGAAAGTTAATGCGCTTTACGCTCAATCAGGAGTGATTATCATCTGGGCGCTACAGCCTTGCGCCCCTCGCAAAGCCCTGACGAGACGCCTGATGAGCAAGATGACCCTGACACTGGCTTTGGCACTGGCCCTCGCTGCGCCTGTTGCCCTGGCGCAGCCCGAGCGAAACCAGAAGATGGACACCTCGCTGCTGCAACGCCAGGACCTGGCCTACCGCTTCACCCAACTCGACCTGGACTCGGCCGACGGCAAACGCCATTACCGCTTGTGGGTCGGCCAGCCAAACCTCCCGGCGCCAGCATCGGGGTACCCGGTGCTGTGGATGCTTGATGGCAATGCCGCGATCGGCGCGCTGGACAGCCAGCAACTGGACAAGCTCGCCGCCGGCCAGGCGCCCCTGCTGGTGGCCGTGGGGTACCAGACCGAACAGCGTATCGAGCGCACCGGGCGTACCTATGACTACACCCCGGCATTACCTGGGCAGGCGGAACAACGTGACCCACTGACCGGGGAGCCCAGCGGTGGCGTGGACGCGTTTCTTGACCTGCTGACCGAACGCATGCGGCCGATGGTGGCCGGGCTGGCCCCCATCGACGTGCAACGGCAGACGCTGTGGGGCCATTCCTACGGTGGGTTGGCTGTGCTGCATGCGCTGTTCACCCGCCCCGGGGCATTCAGTGATTATGCGGCGGCAAGCCCTTCGCTGTGGTGGCATGACGGCGCAATCGTGAGCGAGGCGCAGGGGCTTGAGCAGCGCTTGGGAAGCAGCCGACCGCGGTTGTTGCTGATGCGTGGCGGTGATGAGCCGGCGAACCCGCGCATGCCGGTGCAAGGGGATGGGGAGCGGCCGGCACGTGAGCTGGTGACAGACCTGGCCAGGGTGCCAGGGTTGCAGGTGCGGTTCGAGCGGTTTGCCGGGTTGGGGCATGGGCCGATGTTGCCGGCTTCGTTGAAGCGGGTGATTGAAGGGATGTCGCGGTAAGCCTGTGCGGGCCTCTTCGCGGGCATGCCCGCTCCCACAGGCCCTGCGCTGCCCTTGAGTTCACGCTGTATCTGTGGGAGCGGGCGTGCCCGCGAAGGGGCCCGCACAGGCAGCACGCTTGTCAGCCTTTCACCCACGACCTGCCGTAGCCAAAGGTCGTAGGGCCACGGGTTGCAAACAGGGTAGCCCTGTGCGGTATGCTTGGCCGGTCTTCAGGGCGGGGTGAAAGTCCCCACCGGCGGTAAATCGAAAGATGAGCCCGCGAGCGCCCCGGCCATGCCGGGGGTCAGCAGATCTGGTGCAACTCCAGAGCCGACGGTCATAGTCCGGATGAAAGAAGGCGTCAGGCAGGGGCCATTCGGGCGCCCCTGCGCGCGCATTTTGTTCGCCCCGAGACGTTCATCGATCATTCACGAGGAGCGTTTCATGTCCACCCTTCAACACCCGCAATACCCCAATGTTTCCGCTGCCATCGCCGCCTTCAAGGCCGGGCGCCCTGTGCTGTTGCTCGACGATGACGACCGCGAGGACGAAGCAGACATCATTGCCGCCGCCGAGAACATCACGCTGCAGACCATGGCCATGATGATTCGCGATTGCAGCGGCATCGTGTGCCTGTGCCTGGACGAAGCCACCGTCGACGCGTTGCAGCTGGCGCCCATGGTGCAGAACAACCAGGCCCGCCACGGCACTGGCTTTACCGTCACCATCGAGGCGGCCGAAGGTATCACCACCGGCGTTTGCGCCCAGGACCGCATCACCACCATTGGCGCGGCATTGCGCTCCAGCGCCGAACAGCGCCATATCGTCAGCCCGGGGCATGTGTTCCCGCTGCGCGCCCTCAATGGCGGGGTACTGACCCGTCGTGGGCACACCGAAGGCTCGGTGGACCTCGCCCGCCTGGCAGGCCTGCGACCGGCTGCGGTGCTGTGCGAGCTGATGAACCCCGATGGCAGCATGGCCCGTGGCGAGCAGGTAGCGGTGTATGCGCGGCAGTACAATTTGCCGGTGCTGACCATCGAGGAACTGGCGCGGTACCGTGAGGCAATGGTGGAGCGGCAAGCAGAGCCTGCCTGATAGACCACCTCTCGGCCATTCGCGGGCTTGCCCGCTCCCACAGGTACATCACCACCTTCAAGACCTATGGTGTACATGTGGGAGCGGGCGAGCCCGCGAAAGGGCCCTTCAAACCCATCTCAATGCCCCTGAAGTTTGCTCCCCCCGCCCCGCTCTGCTAGTGTCGCGCCGTTCTGAATGCCACCGAGACAGTCGCCATGGCCCGCAAAAAAGCCTCCCTCGATTTCGAGCAATCCCTCGCAGACCTGCAAGCACTGGTCGAGCGCCTGGAGAACGGCGAGTTGTCGCTGGAAGAGTCGCTGGCCGCCTTCGAGCAAGGCATCGCCCTGACCCGTGATTGCCAGGGTGCCCTGGCCCAGGCCGAACAGAAGGTGCAAATCCTGCTGGAGCGTGATGGTGAGCTGGCTGCACAGCCCTTCGACGCGGAGCCGGAAGCATGATCGGCACCTACCAGGCCAATTGCCAGGCGCGGGTCGACGCTGCCCTCGAACCGCTGTTCGTCGCCCCATCCAAAGAGCTGCAACGCCTTTACGCCGCCATGCGCTACAGCGTGATGAACGGCGGCAAGCGTGTACGCCCATTGCTGGCCTATGCGGCCTGCGAAGCCTTGGGTGCCCCAGCCGAACACGCCAACGGCGCGGCCTGCGCGGTCGAGTTGATCCACGCTTATTCGCTGGTGCATGACGACCTGCCGGCCATGGACGACGACGACTTGCGTCGCGGCCAGCCTACTACCCACAAAGCGTTCGACGAGGCCTGCGCCATCCTCGCGGGCGACGGCCTGCAAAGCCTGGCGTTCAGCGCCCTGCTCGACCCACGCCTGAGCCCGCAGGCCGACAGCATTCGCCTGGCCATGGTCCAGGCCTTGGCGAAAGCTGCCGGCCCGGCAGGCATGGTCGGCGGCCAGGCCATCGACCTCGGCTCGGTGGGGCTGAAGCTGGACCAGCAGGCACTGGAATTCATGCACCGGCACAAAACCGGCGCGCTGATCGAAGCCAGCGTACGTCTCGGTGCCCTGGCCAGTGCCCGTGCCGAGCAGGCGCAGCTGGATGCCTTGCAGGTGTATGCACAGGCCATCGGCCTGGCATTCCAGGTACAGGACGACATCCTCGACGTGGAAAGCGATACCGCTACCCTGGGCAAACGCCAGGGTGCTGACATAGCTCGTGACAAACCCACCTACCCGGCACTGCTGGGGCTGGAAGCGGCCAAGGCCTATGCCAGCGAACTGCGCGACCAGGCGCTGGTCGCACTGGATGGGTTCGGTGAAAAGGCCGAACCGCTGCGGGCGCTGGCGCGTTACATCGTCGAACGCCGCAACTGATTTGATTGGGGCCGCTGTGCGGCCCTTCGCGGGCACGCCCGCTCCCACAAGGTTTCACAGCACTCAAGGCCAGTGAGGCTCCTGTGGGAGCGGGCGTGCCCGCGAAGGGCTGCAACACCCGTCTGAATGGGCAGTATTTCCTACAATGGGGTAAACTGCCGCGTCTTCACACACCTATAACGACTCGCCTGATGCCCACGACGTTTCAAGAGATCCCCCGCGAACGCCCGGTCACGCCGTTGCTCGACCGCGCTGACACGCCCGCTGGCCTGCGCCGGCTGGCCGAAGCCGACCTGGAGACCCTGGCCGACGAACTGCGCCAGGAACTGCTCTACACCGTGGGTCAGACCGGTGGGCATTTTGGTGCCGGCCTGGGCGTAATCGAGCTGACCATCGCCCTGCACTACGTGTTCGACACCCCGGACGACCGACTGGTGTGGGACGTGGGCCACCAGGCCTACCCGCACAAGATCCTCACCGGGCGCCGTAACCGTATGCTCAGCCTGCGCCAGAAAGACGGCATCGCCGCCTTCCCGCGCCGCAGCGAGAGCGAGTACGACACCTTTGGCGTCGGCCACTCCAGCACCTCGATCAGTGCCGCGCTGGGCATGGCCATTGCCGCCCGCCTGCAAAACAGCGCTCGCAAGTCGATCGCGGTGATCGGTGATGGCGCGCTGACTGCCGGCATGGCCTTCGAGGCGTTGAACCACGCCCAGGAAGTCAACGCCGACATGCTGGTGATCCTCAACGACAACGACATGTCGATTTCGCGCAATGTCGGCGGCCTGTCCAACTACTTGGCCAAGATCCTCTCCAGCCGCACCTACGCGAGCATGCGCGAGGGCAGCAAGAAGGTGCTGTCGCGCCTGCCCGGCGCCTGGGAAATTGCCCGCCGCACCGAAGAGTACGCCAAGGGCATGCTGGTGCCGGGTACGCTGTTCGAAGAGCTGGGCTGGAACTACATTGGCCCGATCGACGGCCACGATCTGCCGACCATGATCGCCACCCTGCGCAACATGCGCGACCTGAAAGGCCCGCAGTTCCTGCACGTGGTGACCAAGAAAGGCAAGGGCTTCGCTCCGGCCGAAGTCGACCCGATCGGTTACCACGCCATCACCAAGCTGGAGCCGGCCGACAAGCCTGCCGCGCCGAAAAAAGCCAGCGGGCCGAAGTATTCCGCCGTGTTCGGCCAGTGGCTGTGCGACATGGCCGCCGCCGACAACCGCCTGGTGGGTATTACCCCGGCGATGAAGGAAGGTTCGGACCTGGTCGACTTCAGCGAGCGCTACCCGGAGCGTTACTTCGACGTGGCGATTGCCGAGCAGCATGCCGTGACCCTGGCGGCCGGCATGGCCTGCGAGGGCAGCAAGCCGGTGGTGGCGATCTACTCCACGTTCCTGCAACGCGCCTATGACCAGCTGATCCACGATGTGGCGGTACAGAACCTCGACGTGCTGTTCGCCATCGACCGTGCCGGCCTGGTCGGCGAAGACGGCCCGACCCACGCGGGCAGCTACGACCTGTCGTACCTGCGCTGCATCCCGGGCATGCTGGTGATGACCCCTAGCGACGAGAACGAGCTGCGCAAGATGCTCAGCACCGGCCACCTCTACAACGGCCCGGCAGCCGTGCGCTACCCGCGTGGCACCGGCCCGAATGCGCCGATCAGCGGCGACCTTGAGCCGCTGGAAATCGGCAAGGGCGTGGTTCGCCGCCAAGGCGAGAAAGTCGCCCTGCTGGTGTTTGGCGTGCAACTGGCCGAGGCCATGCAGGTGGCCGAGCAGATCAATGCCACGGTGGTCGACATGCGGTTCGTCAAACCATTGGACGAAGCGTTGGTGCTGGAGCTGGCTGGCAGTCATGAGCTGCTGGTGACCATTGAAGAGAACGCCATCATGGGTGGCGCGGGTGCAGCGGTGGGTGAGTTCCTGGCCGGCCAGGCAGTGCTCAAGCCACTGCTGCACCTGGGCTTGCCCGACATCTATGTCGAGCATGCCAAGCCTGCGCAAATGCTGGCCGAGTGTGGGCTGGATGCGGCCGGGATCGAGGCTTCGGTAAAGGCCCGCATGGCCAAGCTCGGCCTGTAAATTTTGGGGCCGCTTTGCGGCCCATCGCGACACAAGGCCGCTCCTACACAGGAACGCGCATTCCTGTAGGAGCGGCCTTGTGTCGCGATCGAGGGCGCAGCCCTCGCAAAATGGTACTACTGATGAAATCCCCAGCCTTTGCCACCCTGCTCTGCCTCCCGCTGCCGCTACTGGCCGCCGAACGAGACGACGCCCTCAAGCTCCCCGACGTACTGATCAGCGCCAGCCGCCAGGTCGAGTCGCGCTCTGCCACCAGCGCCGCCAATACCGCCTTCACCCGTACCGACATCGACCGCCTGCAACCCACCAGCGTCACCGACCTGCTCAGCCGCGTACCTGGCGTGCAAGTGGCGCCTACCGGTGGCCGTGGCAGCCTGCCCGGCATCTTCATCCGTGGCACCAAGGCCGCACAAAGCCTGGTGCTGGTCGATGGCGTGCGCATTGCCAACGCCACGTCCGGCGACAGCGGCCTGCAGTTTCTCGACGTGGACCAGATCGAACGGGTCGAAGTACTGCGCGGCTCGCGCTCGGCGGTGTATGGCAGCGACGCCATTGGCGGGGTGATCCAGATCTTCACCCGCCGCAGCAACGGTCCCGGCCTGCAGCCCCGCCTGCGCCTGGCGGCGGGCAGCAACCAGACGTTCCAGCGCAGCCTTGGGCTTTCTGGAGGTGATGGCCAAACCCGGTTCAACCTTGGCGCCAGCCTGGATGAAACTGCCGGCATCGACTCGACCGGGCCGTCCTTCGCCAGCGATGGCGACCACGATGCCTATCGCAACAAGTCGCTGAACCTGAGCCTGAGCCATACCTTCGGCGAACGCTTCGAGGCCGGCCTGAACCTGCTCGACAGCCGTGGCCGCAGCGAGTACGACAACCCGTTCGGTGGCTTCGACCCGGTCACCTTCGAAAGCTTCGGGCAAAAGCCATACACCGATTTCAGCGTCAGCAGCCTGGGCAGCTACTTCGATGCCCAACTCACCGACGCCTGGCATTCGCGACTGGAACTGGCCCACAGCGAGAACCGCGACGACAAGCGCGACAAGCTCAGCGCCGAACGCTTCGTGTTCAATACCTACCGTGATCAGGTCACCTGGCAGAACGACCTGGCATTGGGCGAGCATCACAGCCTGCTGCTGGGGGGCGACTGGTATGAAGACCGTGTGCACGCCAGCACCGACTTCACCGAAGACAGCCGCTGGAACCGTGCCGTCTTCGTCCAGCATCGTTACCAAGGCGAGCAGTTTTCCACCGAAGTGGGCGTGCGCCATGACCGTAACCAGCAATTCGGCGGCCAGACCACCTGGAGCGGCAGCCTGACCGTACCGTTGAACGCGCAGAACGATGTGCTGCTGTCCTACAGCGAAGGCTTCCGGGCGCCGACCTTCAATGACCTGTATTACCCCCAGTTCAGCAACCCGGACCTGGACCCCGAGCACTCCAGAAGTTACGAGCTGCAATGGCGTAGCCAGCTGACGGCGGACAGCCGCCTGGAAACCTCGTTGTACCGCACCGACCTGCGCGATGCGATCGTGTTTGGCCAGGACTCGATACCTCGCAACGTCGCCTCGGCGCGTATCAACGGCTTCGAAATGGCCTTGGCGCAACAATGGGGCGCCTGGCACAGCCAGCTGGGTCTGGCAATGATCGACCCGCGTGACCGCGACAGCGGGCACACCCTCGCCCGCCGTGCCCGCCGCACATTGAGCCTGGACCTGGACCGTGAACTGGGGCGCTTTACCGTGGGGGCAAGCTGGCAAGCGGTCAGCGGCAGCTATGACGATGAGGCGAACCGCAACCGCATCGGCGGTTACGGCGTGCTTGGCTTGCGCGGTGGCTGGGCAGCCACGGATGAGCTGAAACTGGAAGCGAAGCTGGATAACCTGCTGGACCACACTCAGAGCCGCGCCCTTTACAGCTACGAGGGTGACTACCACCCCTACCGAGAGGAAGGCCGCACGCTGTTGTTCAGCGTTACCTGGACGCCGGCGCTTTAGCCGCAAGCAACGCGCACAAGCGGGCGGTGGCTTCGATCATCTGCCCGCTGGGCCGCTCAAGGCCTTTGTCGGGCACCACCAGCAAACGGCCATCGGCAACCGCTCGCAGTTGCGGCCAGGCCTTCCAGCTCGCCAACTGCGCTTGATCGCCAGCCAGGATGACCTGCGGGTTGCGCAGCAGCACAGACTCCACATTCACCTGCGGCGCCGGTTGGCTGAGGTCGGCGAACACATTGCGCGCCCCGCACACGACCAAGGCATCGCTCACCACCTGCCGGCCACCCAGGGTGTACAACGGCTGGTCCCACACCTGATAGAACACCTGCAAGGGCTCTTCACGCCGGTACTGTTCGCGCAACTGCCGCAGCCGTGCCCGTAGGCCCTGGGCGTACTGATGGCCTTGTTCGGCACGGCCGATACGCTCGGCGATGGCTTCGATCTGCGCGATCAACTGGTCGATGTCATGGGGTTCTGCACTGAATGTGGCGATGCCCAGGCGCTTGAGCTGGTCGCGCTGGGCAGGTGGCACGCTGCCCGGCCAGAGCAGCAGCAAGTCGGGGTGCAGGCTGAGCAGGCGCTCCATGTTCAGTTGCCCCTGATGCCCGACCGAGGGCAGGTCGCGCAGCGCTGCCGGCCGCTCGCCACCGTCGAGTACGCCCACCAGCAGGTCGTCGGCCTGCAGTTCGAGCATGATTTCAGTCATCGAGGGCGCCAGGCTGACCACCCGCAGGGGGTCAGCGGCCAGCGCGGTGCAGGCGAACAGCGCCAGCAGGCCTGGCAGCAGGCGCATCAGCCGAGCTGGCGCGGAATGCGATAGAGGTACAGCACCACCACGGTAGACAGTGCCAGCAGGATTTGCGGCACCGCCTCAAGGCCGACCAGCACCGACAGTGCAGCGACCCAGGCCGGGAAGCAGGCGTATAGCATGGCCATGCGCCGTACCCGTGCCAGCTCGATCCAGGCAGCAGGCTCTTCAGCGCTGCCCAGCACCTTGGAGGTAGCGATCAACGCCCGCTTGTAGGCACCGAAGCGCGGCAGGCTGAGGAACATGGTCGCCGCGCCAGCGATGAACAGCGGCATGGCCAACACCGGGATCAATGCGTCACCACCACCAAATGCCCAGGCCATAACCGGCAACGGTACAAGGCCTACCGCCAGGTATTGCCACCAGGCCAGTGCCAGGCGCCGCTTGACCTCGGCGCGGGTCACGCCTGCGGCGCCTCGCCCTGGTGTTCGTTGCCGAGCATGTGGCCCAGTTTGCCGGCCTTGGTCGCCAGGTAGTAGCGGTTGTGCGGGTTGTGACCGGTATGCAGCGGCACACGTTCGGCAACCACGATGTTCATGTCGGTCAGGGCTTTGACCTTGCGCGGGTTGTTGGTCATCAGGCGCAGCGATTTCACACCCAGGTGCTCCAGCATCGGCAGGCACATGGCGTAGTCACGCTGGTCGGCGGCAAAGCCCAGGCGTTCATTGGCTTCGACAGTATCGGCACCACCATCCTGCAGCTCGTAGGCGCGGATCTTGTTCAACAGGCCAATGCCGCGGCCTTCCTGACGCAGGTAAAGCAATACGCCACGGCCTTCACGGGCAATGGCCTGCAATGCGGCTTCCAGCTGCGAACCGCAGTCGCAGCGCTGGCTGAACAGGGCATCGCCGGTCAGGCACTCGGAGTGCAGGCGCCCCAGCACCGGCTGGCCGTCCGCGATGTCACCCAGGCTGAGCACTACGTGCTCACGGCCAGTGGCTTCGTCGAGGAAGCCATGCATGGTGAAGGTCGCAAAGGGAGTCGGGAGTTTAGAGGCGGCAACAAAGACGACGGGCACGTTGTGCTCCTGGAATAAGTTGAAAATTTCTCGTGGGCCGATTGTATCAGCAGGTTGCGCCATGTGGGCTGGCTGAATACGGTGGGTTAAGATCGAAAAGTTCGATGCTTAGTTGAGATGGTTGTTCGGCTCTCAGACCTGCACGAATCCCTGTGGGAGAACTGTCTTGCTCAATTTCTAAAAGCTGGCGCGAACCTCTGTGGGAGCGGGCTTGCCCGCGAACACCGGCAAAGCCGGTGCCATCCACTGCGCTGCCTGATTCGCGGGCGCGCCCGCTCCCACAGGGAACTGCGCCATGCCGCATGAATGTCTGTTTAATGGGGCTTGCTGTCCGCCGTGAACGGATACGGCTGCTTCCAATGCTCGAAAATCGGCTTCAGCTCGCCACTGCGCACCAGTTCGGCCATGCGTTTGTCGAACAGGTCGCTCAGGGCTTTGGCCTCGGCGTTACGGGTAAAGGCCAGGTACAACGGCAACTCGGCCACATGCGTACGGCGGAAGCGCTCAGGCTGGGTGCTCTGGCCGAGCACGTAGTCGACCTCGGTCAACGCATCGATATAGAAGTCCACCCGGTCATGCTCAAGCATCGGCAAGATGCCCTCGCGCCGCTGGACTTCCCGGAAGTCATGCACATTGGGCAGGTAGCTGCCGTAGTCGTAGCCGCGTACCCAGGCCAGGCGATACTTGCCCACATTCTCCGGGGTGGGCACTGGCTTGCTGGCCAGCCCCAAGGCGTAGATATGGTCCATGTCGAAGTGCCAACGCGGGTACAGGTTGTCTTCGTTCTCGTCCTTGTACGAGCCCACCCAGGCATCCGCCTCGCCCCGTTTCACCAAACCGACTGCCCGGCTGTAGGGCGCACTCTGGGTCACCACCTTGACCCCGGCCGGTTCGAACACCTTGCGCAGTACGTCCCAGGCCACCCCGGTACCGTCGGCGTTGGTATAGTCGAGCCATTCTTCACTGACCAGGTGTATCTGCTTTGGCACACCGTCAGCAGCTGTCACCCATGGTGCAACGCTCAACAGCATTGCCAGCAGCACAGTCCTTATGGCCATTCACGCGCTCCTTGTTCAGGCAACCGCCCACACCAGAACCTGCATGCCCAGCCAGGCAAATACGCCGGCCAGGATATCGTCGAGCATGATGCCGACGCCCCCGTGCACATGGCGGTCGATCCAGCGGATCGGCCATGGCTTGAGGATGTCGAAGAAGCGGAACATCAGGAACCCCGCCAGCAACCACTGCCAGCCTTCCGGCACCAGCCAGAGGGTGATCCACATGCCGACAATCTCGTCCCAGACAATGCCTTCATGATCGTGTACGCGCAAGTCATTGGCGACTTTGCCACACAGCCAGAAGCCAAACAGCATGCTGACGCCGAGCAACAGCCAGTAACCCCAGTCGGGCAGCATCTGCCACAACGGGATGAACGGTATCGCTACCAGCGAGCCCCAGGTACCCGGGGCCTTGGGCAAGGTGCCCGAACCGAAGCCGAACGCGATGAAGTGCCACGGGTTGCGCCAGACCGAAGGCGGAACGAACTCCGCAGGCACCTGATTGGGGTGATCGGTCACGGTGTCTCCCTAAAGTGTTGATAGCCCCGCTGAACGGGGGTGATGTCCTGGCCCTGAGCGTCGCGCAAGGTCACGCCCTGCCCTTCGAGCACACGGCCAATGGTATGCACCTCGATGAAACCAAGGTCAGCCAACGGCGCAAGCGCCTCAGGCGCCAGTGTGAAGGCCAGTACGTAATCGTCGCCGCCAGCAAGGGCGGCCTGCACCGCTGCTTCACGCCCAAGGAACGCCTCTACAGCAGGAGACACTGGCACCTGGGCCAGGTTCACCTCCAGCGCCACGCCGGACGCCTTGGCGATATGCCCGCAATCAGCGAGCAGGCCATCGGAGATATCCAGCGCCGCCGTGGCCCGGCCACGCAGCAGCGCGCCAAGGGTGAGCTGCGGCATTGGCGACCAGTAATGGGCCAGCAGCGGTTCGGCCTGCCCGGCAGGCGCCTCGCGTTCGCCCAACACCAGCGGCAACGCGCCGGCCGCCTTGCCAAGTACACCACCGACGCACAACAAGTCGCCCGGCCGAGCACCACTACGGCGCAACGCCTGGCCTGCTGGCACGCGGCCGAACACGGTAATGGTGATACTCAGCGGGCCCCGGGTGGTGTCCCCCCCGATCAGGCTCATGCGGCAACAGTGGGCCATGCGGCTGAGGCCATCGGCATAGGCCGCCAGCCAGTCGGGGCCAACGTCAGGCAGGGTCAGGGCGAGGGTGAAGCCGATCGCAGTCGCGCCCATGGCGGCCAGGTCACTGGCGGCCACGGCCAACGAACGCTGGCCAAGCAGCAGCGGGTCGCAAACAGTGGGAAAATGCACCCCGGCCACCAGGGTGTCGGTCGACACCGCCAGTTGCTCACCGGGAGGCAGCTGCAGCAGGGCGCAGTCGTCGCCGATCCCCAGGGCCACGCCCTCGCCGCCCTGCGCACAGGGCGCGGCGGCGAAGTAATGGTTGATCAGCTCGAACTCACCCATGGGCAGCTAGCGCCGGAATCAGCGCTTGTTCGCCTTGACTTCTGCTTCACGCAGGGCCGGGGCGAGCTTGTCCAGCACACCGTTGACGAACTTGTGGCCATCGGTGGCACCGAAGACCTTGGCCAGTTCCACACCTTCGTTGATCACAACGCGGTACGGCACATCGACGCGCTTGATCAGTTCCCAGGTGGACAGGCGCAGCACGGCCAGTTCGACCGGGTCGAGCTCTTCCAGTGCGATGGTCATGCAAGGCACCAGCGCCTTGTCGATTTCGCCCTTGATTGCCGGAACCCCATGCAGGATCTCGCGGAAGTAGGCACCGTCGACATCGGTGAAATCGTTATCGACCCGGAACTGCGCTTCGATCTCGTTCAACGAATGCTGGGCCATGTGCCACTGGTAGAGGGCCTGGGTCGCGAGCTTGCGGGCTTCGCGGCGCTTGGCGCTCTTCGAGGGCTTGCCGGCATCCGCAGGTTTTTGATCGCGCGGGTTGAAACGATCGCTTTCGTCGCTAATCACTTGGCCTCCAACTGCGCCAGCAGGCTGACCATTTCCAGGGCGGACAGGGCAGCTTCACCGCCTTTGTTGCCAGCCTTGGTGCCGGAACGCTCGATGGCTTGCTCGATGGAGTCGACGGTCAGCACGCCGAAGGCCACCGGAACACCGAACTCCATGGACACCTGGGCCAGGCCCTTGGTGCATTCGCCTGCCACGTATTCAAAGTGCGGGGTACCACCACGGATCACGGCGCCCAGGGCGATGATCGCGTCGTAGGCGCCTTGCTGGGCGACCTTCTGTGCTACCAGCGGGATTTCGAACGCACCTGGGGCACGGATGATGGTGATGTCGCTTTCGCTGACACCGTGGCGAACCAGGGTATCAACGGCACCGCTTACCAGGCTTTCGACAACGAAGCTGTTGAAGCGGCCAACCACCAAAGCATAGCGACCTTTGGGGGCGATGAAGGTACCTTCGATGGTCTTCAGGGTCATTCCGATATTCTCATCTTCAAGAGCGAGGCCGCATACAAGCGGCCTCGACAGGGGTCTGGACTCGAGCAGAGGGCGTCAATGCCGCCTCAAGTCACTCGGAGGGCACGTATTCTACAACTTCCAGATCGAATCCGGATATCGCGTTGAACTTCATCGGCGAACTCATCAGGCGCATCTTGCGCACACCGAGGTCCCGCAGGATCTGCGAACCAGCACCCACGGTGCTGTAGGTGGTCGGTGCCTTGGCCGGTGCATCGCCCGCGCTTTCACGGATATGCGCCAGCAGCACATCGCCGTCCAGCGGGTGACCCAGCAGCAATACCACGCCGCTGCCGGCCTCGGCCACGGCGGCCATGGCCGCACGCAGGCTCCAGCGGCCGGGTTGCTTGACCAGCAGCAGGTCGCGCAACGGGTCCATGTTATGCACACGCACCAGGGTCGGCTCTTCGGCGCAGATCTTGCCCAGGGTCAGGGCCATGTGCACGTCGCCTTCCACCGCGTCGCGGTAGGTGACCAGGTTGAATTCACCCAGCTCACTTTCCACCGGCTGTTCGGAAACGCGCTGCACGGTGCGCTCGTGGATCATGCGGTAGTGGATCAGGTCGGCGATGGTGCCGATTTTCAGGCCGTGCTCGGCGGCGAACACTTCCAGCTCGGCACGGCGCGACATGGTGCCGTCGTCGTTCATCACTTCGCAGATCACGCCGCTTGGCTCGAAACCGGCCATGCGCGCCAGGTCGCAGGCAGCTTCGGTGTGGCCGGCGCGGGCCAGGGTACCGCCAGGCTGGGCCATCAGCGGGAAGATATGGCCGGGGCTGACGATGTCATCGGCCTTGGCATCCTTGGCAGCCGCAGCCTGCACGGTGCGGGCGCGGTCGGCGGCGGAAATGCCGGTGGTGACGCCTTCGGCGGCTTCGATCGACACAGTGAACTTGGTGCCGAAGCCCGAGCCGTTGCGCGGCGCCATCAGTGGCAGCTTCAGCGTTTCGCAACGCTCGCGGGTCATCGGCATGCAGATCAGGCCGCGGGCGTGCTTGGCCATGAAGTTGATGTGCTCAGGCAGGCAGCACTCGGCTGCCATGATGATATCGCCTTCGTTCTCGCGGTCTTCGTCATCCATGAGGATGACCATTTTGCCCTGGCGGATGTCTTCGACCAGTTCTTCGATGCTGTTGAGCGCCACGCGGCACCCCCTTCTCAATCAGGATTTCAAGAAGCCGTTGGCGGCCAGGAAGCTTTCGGTAATGCCACTGCCCTTGCTCGGTGCCGCGGCCTTGTCACCCAGCAGCAAGCGCTCCAGGTAACGGGCCAGCAGGTCGACCTCAAGGTTTACCCGACGCCCTGCGCGGTAGTCGGCCATGATGGTTTCGGACAGGGTGTGCGGGACAATGGTCAGCTCGAACTCGGCGCCATTGACCTCATTGACCGTCAGGCTGGTGCCGTCGACGGTGATCGAACCCTTGTGGGCGATGTACTTGGCCAGTTCCTTGGGTGCACGCACCCGGAACTGGATGGCGCGGGCGTTATCGCTGCGCGAGATGATTTCGCCGACCCCGTCGACATGGCCGCTGACCAGGTGACCACCCAGGCGGGTGGTAGGGGTGAGGGCCTTTTCCAGGTTGACCTTGCTGCCGCTCTTGAGGTCGATGAACGCGGTGCGCTTGAGGGTTTCGACGCTGACGTCGGCCCAGAAGCCGTCGCCCGGCAGTTCGACGGCGGTCAGGCACACACCGTTGACGGCAATGCTGTCGCCGAGCTTGACGTCACCCAGGTCGAGCTTGCCGGTTTCGACGTAGACGCGCACGTCGCCACCCTTGGGGATGAGGCTGCGGATAGTGCCGATGGATTCGATGATGCCGGTGAACATGGGGTCTTCCTCAAAAACGGTTTGCGCAAGGCAAGCCCGGCATTATACGCCGGGCGCCGGCAGGGGGATGGCTGTGACCCGCCAGTCATCGCCCACTGCGCGCATTTCGGTAATTTTCAGCCGCGGTGCTTCGCTCATCTTGTCCAGCGGCCAGTCCAGCAACGGGCGGGCGTTGGAGCCGAGGAAGGTGCCGGCGACGAACAGCTGGTACTCGTCGACCAAGCCATGCCGGGCGAAGGCGCCGACCAGGCCGGCACCGGCTTCCAGCAGGATTTCGTTGACGCCGCGGGCTGCCAGGGCTTGCAGCAGCGCAGGCAAGTCGACCTGGCCATTGTCGCCCGGCAGGCTGAGCAGCTCGTGGCCGGCAGCGGCATAGCCCGGGTCATCTGCGACAGCGGTCACCACCAGTGCCGGGCCGGCCTGGAAGAACGGCGCATCCAGGGGCAGGCGCAAACGGCCATCGACCAGCACACGCAGGGGCGTGCGGCTGAGTGCCAATGTGGTGGTTTCGGCATCCAGGCCCAGTTCGGCGCCACGGACGGTCATGCGTGCATTGTCGGCCAGCACGCTCGCAGCACTGGTGAGCACCACGCTGGAGCGGGCGCGCAGGCGTTGCACCGCCGAACGGGCAGCCGGGCCGGTGATCCACTGGCTTTCGCCACTGGCCATGGCGGTGCGGCCATCCAGGCTCATGGCCAGTTTGGCGCGCACGAACGGCAGGCCATGCTCCATGCGCTTGAGAAAGCCCGGGTTGAGCGCCCGCGCCTCGGCTTCGAGCACGCCGCTGGCCACTTCGATGCCGGCCTCGGCCAAACGCCGCAGGCCCTGCCCCGCCACTTGCGGGTTGGGGTCCTGCATGGCGGCGACTACCCGCGCCACGCCGGCATTGACCAGTGCTTCTGCACACGGCGGCGTGCGGCCATGGTGGCTGCACGGCTCAAGGGTGACGTAGGCGCAGGCGCCGCGTGCCCGTTCACCGGCCTGGCGCAAGGCATGCACTTCGGCATGCGGCTCGCCAGCGCGCACGTGCCAGCCTTCGCCGACCACTTCGCCATCGCGCACGATCACGCAGCCTACGCGTGGGTTGGGGTGGGTGGTGTACAGGCCCTTGCGCGCCAGTTCCAGTGCGCGGGCCATGTAGTGGGCGTCAAGGATGGCGGCTTGGCTGGGCATGTTCACTCTTTAGCCGGCTCACGGGCCAGGCGGTCGATTTCTTCGCGGAACTCGTCCAGGTCCTGGAAGCGCCGGTACACCGAGGCAAAGCGGATATAGGCCACTTCATCGAGCTTGCGCAGCTCGGCCATGACCATTTCACCCACCACCAGCGATTTCACTTCGCGCTCACCCGTGGCGCGCAGGCGGCTTTTGATGTGCGCCAGCGCCGCTTCCAGGCGCTCGACACTGACCGGGCGCTTTTCCAGGGCCCGTTGCATGCCGGCGCGCAGCTTGTCTTCGTCGAAGGGCTGGCGTGTGCCGTCCTGCTTGATCAGCCGGGGCAGCACCAGCTCGGCGGTTTCGAAGGTGGTGAAGCGCTCGCCACAGGCCACGCATTCGCGGCGGCGGCGCACCTGCTCGCCCTCGGCGACGAGGCGAGAGTCGATGACCTTGGTGTCGTTGGCACCGCAAAAGGGACAGTGCATGGTGGCAGGCAACAAAAAAAGGGAGGGCCATGGTAGCGCATTGCACTGGCAAGACAAGCCAAAGGGGTTAACATCCATGGGAAATCTGCCCGTGAAGGACTCCCCCATGCACTACCGAGCGCTCGTCGTGCTGTGCTGCGCCGCCCTGCTCGCCGCCTGCGGCAGCGACAGGCCGAAAACCGATACTCCCGCGGCGCCCGCGCCAACCCGCTCGGCCAAACCGGCCGAAGTACTGGGCCCGCTGCCGGCCTACCAGCGTGAACTGAGCGGCACCTTGCTGGAAATACCGGCCGGCGCCGACGTGGAACTGGCCTTGCTGGTCATCGACGAACGCGACCGCCCGCAACGCCTGCTGGCCAGCAGCAACCTGACCGGCACCGGCCAGGCCCTGCCCTACCACCTGCGCTTCAACCCCGAGGCCTTCCCGGCCGGCGCGCGGGTCGAGCTGCGTGGCCGCGCCAGCAGCTCCGGCCAGCTGATCATGCACTTGCCACCCGTGCGCATCACCCAGGCCCAGACCCAGGCCACCGGCCCGCTTCGTTTCGAGAAGGCGCCTTAAGTGGCGCCGCTTGCCCTGCAACAGGCCCTCAGCGGCCTGATCGGCGAAGCGCGGCTGGTGGTCAGCGAGCTTCCAGGCTGCAACCTGAAGCTGTGGCTGATCGACGACCAGAACATGGACCGCGCCTTCAGCAGCGAAGAGACCCGGCGCATTCTTGAAGAGCCGCCGTACTGGAGTTTTTGCTGGGCCAGTGGCCTGGCCATGGCCCGCTACCTGGCCGAGCGCCCGGAATGGGTGGCCGGCAAGCGCGTACTGGACTTTGGCGCCGGCTCCGGTATCGCCGGCATTGCCGCCGCGCGCGCCGGCGCATTGGAGGTGGTGGCCTGCGACCTCGACCCATTGGCCCTTGATGCTTGCCGCGCCAATGCGGCACTGAATGGTGTAGAGCTGAGCTACAGCAGCGATTTCTTCGCCGAAGCCGACCGCTTCGACCTGATCCTGGTTGCCGATGTGCTGTACGACCGCGCCAACCTACCGCTGCTGGATGCCTTCCTCGGCCGTGGCCGCCAGGCACTGGTGGCCGACTCGCGGGTACGCGACTTCAGCCACCCGCTGTACCGGCAACTGGGCGTGCTCGAAGCGCTGACTTTGCCTGACTTGGCCGAGCCGCACGAATTCCGCCGGGTCAGCCTGTACCACGCCAGCCGCGACGCCTTATAGTGGTGCCATACATGAGTTTGCGAGAGTCGCGATGACCCAAGACACGCCTTACATTTTCGACGCTACCGACGCCACCTTCCAGCAACTGGTGATCGAGAACTCCTTCCACAAGCCGGTGCTGGTGGACTTCTGGGCCGAGTGGTGCGCGCCGTGCAAGGCACTGATGCCACTGCTGGCGAAGATTGCCGAGGGTTACCAGGGCGAGCTGTTGCTGGCCAAGATCAACTGCGACGTGGAGCAGCAGGTGGTTGCCCAGTTCGGCATCCGCAGCCTGCCGACCGTGGTGCTGTTCAAGGACGGCCAGCCGGTGGACGGCTTTGCCGGTGCCCAGCCGGAGTCAGCGATCCGCGCCATGCTCGAGCCGCATGTGCAAATGCCTGCCGCCCCCACCGCATCGCCGCTGGACCAGGCCAAGGCGCTGTTTGCCGAAAGCCGCTTTGCCGAGGCCGAAGCGCTGTTGCAGGCACTGCTGGGTGAAGACAACAGCAATGCCGAAGCGCTGATCCTGTATGCCCGCTGCCTGGCCGAGCGTGGTGAGCTGGGCGAGGCTCAGGTGGTACTGGATGCGGTCAAGACTGATGAGCACAAGGCCGCGCTGGCCGGTGCCAAGGCCCAGCTGACGTTCCTGCGTCAGGCAGCCAGCCTGCCGGAAGTGGCGGACCTGAAAAGCCGCTTGGCGCAAAACCCGCAAGATGATGAAGCGGCTTACCAGCTGAGCATTCAGCAACTGGCGCGCCAGCAGTATGAAGCGGCGCTGGATGGGCTGCTGAAGCTGTTCCAGCGTAACCGTGGGTATGAGAACGGGCTGCCGCAGAAAGCGTTGCTGCAGGTGTTCGAGTTGCTGGGTGGTGATCACCCGCTGGTTGGGGTTTACCGGCGCAAGCTGTCGGCGGCCCTGTTCTGAGAATGCCGGGGCCGCTTCGCGGCCCATCGCGACGCAAGGCCGCTCCTACAGGGATCGCGTGAGGCTGGTGATTGCACGATCCTTGTAGGAGCGGCCTTGCGTCGCGATGGGCTGCAAAGCAGCCCCAAATTCCTGGCCCTCTCACCCCAACCAGTGATAAACCGGCGCATCCACGCCACTTTCCACCTTCACATCACTGCTGTGCCGCAAGCGCACCAGCAACCGCTTGCCCGCCGCCGTGCTCCCCGCCAGCCCTTCCAGCCGGTCCAGCAACTCCGGCCCGCTCATCTGCCCGGCAAGGCGCAATACATCACGCGCTGCAGTCCACTGCCCGTCATCCTGGCGCGGCGCCGCCACGGTTTGCGTTGCTGCGGTCTGCGCTACCACCGGTACATCAATCTGCCGCCCCAGCTGCGCCCACTCTTCAGGCGCCAGCTCGATGGTCAGGTCGACCGGCCACTCACCAATCTGTCCACGAATCCTCATGATGCATTCCTTGAACCCAGGTCAATGCACCCATGCTACCGCAACATGAAACCTTCGCCACACAGGCTGGCGGCACGCAGAAAAGTTGTTATAACATAACTCAACTTTCAGCCCGTTACCGGAGTCGTCCATGCGTCGTCTGCTGCTCGCCCTGCCCTTCGCCTTGCTGCCACTGGCCATGGCCCATGCTCACGATGACCATGATCACGACCACGCCCATGGCACCCTTGGCGCCCATGAGCATGGCGTGGCCAAGCTCAACGTGGTGCTCGACGGCAACACGCTGGAGCTGGAACTGGACAGCCCGGCGATGAACCTGGTCGGCTTCGAACACGCCGCCAGCAGCGATGCTGACAAAGCCAAGGTCGCCGCCGTACGCCAGCAGCTCGAACAACCGCTGAAGCTGTTCGGCCTTACTGCTGCCGCAGGCTGTAAAGAGGACCAGCAGGAACTTGAAAGCCCGCTGTTTGGTGACGCCCCGAAAGCCGACGACGATGGCGACGAACATGAGCACGGCCACCAGCACAGCGACATCGGCGCTCACTACCAACTGACCTGCGCCAACCCCGACAAATTGGCGCAGGTAGACCTTGCACCGCTGTTCAAGGCCTTCCCGGCCACCCAGAAGATCAACGTGCAGCTGATCGGCCCTAACGGCCAGAAAGGCGTGGAAACCACGCCAGCCAAGGCAGCGGTCGCTTTCTGAATGAGCCAGCCGTTGATCGAACTGCATGACCTGGTGTTCGCCTGGCCAGGCCAGCCGCCGCTGCTGGATATTCCGGCCTTCCACCTGGACGCCGGCGAAGCGCTGTTCCTGAAGGGCCCCAGCGGTAGTGGCAAAACCACCTTGCTGGGCCTGCTGGGCGGCGTGAACGTGCCGGCGCAGGGTCGCATCCAGTTGCTCGGCCAGAACCTGGGCAGCCTGGGCCAGGGTGCCCGTGACCGCTTCCGGGTCGATCACACAGGTTACATCTTCCAGCAGTTCAACCTGCTGCCGTTCCTGTCGGTACGTGAAAACGTCGAGTTGCCCTGTCGCTTCTCGCACAGCCGCAAGGCTCGCGCCGAGCAGCGTCATGGCAGCGTCGACCAGGCAGCCAGCCTGCTGCTGGCCCACCTGGGGCTGGACGACCCCGCCCTGCTCGCCCGCCGCGCCGATAGCCTGTCGATCGGCCAGCAGCAGCGGGTGGCCGCCGCCCGCGCGCTGATCGGCCAGCCCGAGCTGGTCATTGCCGACGAACCCACCTCGGCACTGGACGCCGATACCCGTGAAGCATTCATTCGCCTGCTGTTCGATGAATGCCGGGCCGCCGGTGCCAGCCTGCTGTTCGTCAGCCATGACCAGAGCCTGGCGCCACTGTTCGACCGCCACCTTTCCCTGGCCGAACTCAACCGCGCCGCCAAGCCCCGGGAGGCCTGATGTACCTGCTCCGCCTTGCCCTGGCCAGCCTGGCCAACCGCCGTTTCACCGCCTTCCTCACCGCGTTTGCCATCGCCCTGTCGGTGTGCCTGCTGCTGGCCGTGGAGCGCGTTCGCACCGAAGCCCGCGCCAGCTTCGCCAGCACCATCAGCGGTACCGACCTGATCGTCGGCGCCCGCTCCGGCTCGGTGAACCTGCTGCTGTATTCGGTGTTTCGCATTGGCAACGCGACCAACAACATCCGCTGGGACAGCTTCCAGCACTATGCACAGGACCCACGGGTGAAATGGGCAATTCCCATTTCGCTGGGTGACTCGCACCGTGGCTATCGGGTGATGGGGACCACCACCGATTACTTCAGCCATTACCAGTACGGCCGCAAGCAACATCTGCAGCTGAGCCAGGGCCGTGAATTCGCCAGCGACCCGTTCGAGGTGGTACTGGGCGCAGAAGTGGCCGATGCGTTGCACTACAAGCTGGGTGACAAGCTGGTGCTGGCCCATGGCGTGGCGGCGATCAGCCTGGTGAAGCACGACGACAAGCCGTTCACCGTGGTGGGTGTGCTCAAGCGCACCGGCACACCGGTGGACCGCACCCTGCATATCAGCCTGGGCGGCATGGAGGCCATCCATATCGACTGGCACAACGGTGTGCCGGCCCGTGGCGCCGGGCGCATCAGTGCCGAGCAGGCACGTACGATGGACCTGCAACCTGCCGCCATCACCGCCTTCATGCTGGGCCTGAACAACAAGATCGCGACGTTCAGCCTGCAGCGGGAGATCAACGAGTACCGCAGCGAGCCGTTACTGGCGATCCTGCCTGGGGTGGCACTGCAAGAACTGTGGAGCCTGATGGGCACTGCGGAACAGGCGTTGTTCGTGGTGTCTTTGTTCGTGGTGCTGACCGGCTTGATCGGCATGCTCACGGCGATTCTCACCAGCCTCAACGAGCGCCGGCGGGAAATGGCGATCTTGCGGTCGGTCGGCGCCAGGCCGTGGCATATTGCAGGGCTACTGGTGCTGGAAGCGCTGTCGCTGGCGGCGGTGGGGATCGTGGCCGGGCTGGGGTTGCTGTATGCCGGTATCGCCCTGGCGCAGGGGTATGTGCAGGCCAACTATGGTTTGTACCTGCCACTGGCGCTGCCGAGCGCTCATGAATGGACTTTGCTGGCTATCATCCTGGGGGCTGCGTTGCTGATGGGTAGCGTGCCGGCGTGGCGGGCCTACAGGCAGTCGCTGGCCGATGGCCTGTCCATACATCTCTGAGTTCCAGTAATGATCCAGTACCTCACTGCCTTCTTCGCGGGCACGCCCGCTCCCACAGGAACTCCCACAGCCTTCGAACCTTGCGCAGGACCTGTGGGAGCGGGCGTGCCCGCGAAGAGGCCGGCAACGCAGATGCTACTGGCCCTGCTGTTGCTGATAGCAATGCCTCTGTGGGCCGCCGAACCCAAGGAGCTGGACTGGCCTGCCCTGATCCCCGAAGGCGCGCCGGTCATCCCGCCACAACTGGCGCCACTGCACGACATGTCACAGCTCAGCAATGCCTTGTCTGCCGAGTCCGCCCCACCCGCACGCCAGCAAGCGCCCGACGCACCGGTGGTCAAAAGCCTCGACGGCCAGCAAATCAAGTTACCCGGCTACATCGTGCCACTGGAGGTGAGCGAAGAAGGCCGCACCACCGAATTCCTGCTGGTGCCTTACTACGGCGCGTGCATCCACGTGCCGCCACCACCTTCAAACCAGATCGTGCATATTTTCAGCGAAATGGGCGTGCGCGTCGAAGACCTCTACCAGCCCTACTGGATCGAGGGAAAGATGCAGGTTAGAGCCTCCAGCAGCGAACTGGCCGATGCCGGCTACCAGATGGAAGCCGAGAAAATATACGCTTATGAGCTGAAATGAGAACCGCTTCGAATTTGTAACGCCGCTTCTTTGAGCTGGGTCAAACAATCCGTTTAGACAGCTCCGTACCATTGGACTACTCGATTAATAACGTCCTTTGGGAGCTTCCATGAACAAGTCTTTGCTCGGCGCCTCGCTTGTGGCCCTTGCCCTCGCCGCCCCTGCCGCCCACGCCTACCAGGCGGGGGACATGATCTTGCGCGCAGGCGCCATCACCACCGCCCCGAACGAGAGCAGCGGCGACCTCAAGTTCGACGGCAACAAGGTGTCGGGCACCAAGGCGACCCTGGACAGCGACACCCAGCTGGGCCTGACCTTTGCCTACATGCTCACCGACCACATCGGCCTGGAGCTGCTGGCAGCCACCCCGTTCAAGCATACCGTCGGCGTTAAAGGCCTGGGTGGCGGGTTGGACGGCAAGCTGGCAGACATCAAGCAACTGCCACCGACCCTGTCGCTGCAGTACTACCCGATGGAGCCGAACTCGCGCTTCCAGCCGTATGCCGGCGTGGGTATCAACTACACCCTGTTCTTTGACGAAGACCTGAGCAGCGCGCGCAAGCAACAAGGCTTCAGCAACCTCAAGCTGCAAGATTCGGTGGGTATTGCCGGCCAGTTGGGCATGGACTACATGCTGACGGAAAACCTGCTGGTCAACGCCTCGGTCTGGTATGTCGACATCGACACCAAGGCCAGCGTCAATGGCCCGACCGCGCTGGGCTACAGCAAGACTAAAGTCGACGTCGACGTCGACCCATGGGTGTACATGGTCGGCCTTGGCTACAAGTTCTGACCGGAACATTGAAGGGCGGCCCCAGCCGCCCTTTCCCGTCGCAGCCGCAGCCAGTAGCCCAGCGCGACCGCACTGATGGCCATGCCAAGCCCGCACACCGCCGCCCAACCCCACCGGGCATACACCCAACTCGCCAGCACTGCACCCACGCCGCTACCAACCGAGTAGCAGCACATGTAGGCACCTATCAAGCGGCTGGCCATCGCGCCACGCCCTGCCAGCAACAGGCTCTGGTTGGTGACATGCACCGCCTGCACGGCAAAGTCCAGCATCAGCACACCCATCACGAAGGCCAGCAGCGAATGCTCGACGAACGCCGCGGGCAGCCACGACAGCGTTAGCAGCGCCAGCGCCAACCCGGTTGTGCGCTCACCGCGCCCCATGTCAGCCAAGCGCCCGGCACGCGAAGCCGCCAACGTACCCGCAACACCTGCCAGGCCGAACAGGCCGATCTCGGTATGGCTCAAGGCCAATGGCGCGGCGCTGAGCGGCATGACCATGGCACTCCACAACACGCTGAACGCGGCGAAGATCAACACGCCGAACAATCCACGCTCGCGCAGCAGCCTGTCGTGCCGGTACAAGTGGAGCTGGGAAACGATCAGCTCTCGGTAGCCAGGCCGCTGCGCCAACGGCTGCCCGCCTGGCAAACAGCGCCACAGCACCAGGGCCAGCGCCAGCAACAGCCCGGCGGCAATCAGATAGACACTGCGCCAGCCGGCCAGGTCAGCCAGCCCACCCGCCACCAGGCGCGCCAACAGAATGCCCAGCACAATGCCGCTGGTAACGGTGCCTACAGCTTGCCCTTGCTCACCGGGTGAGGCCAGGCTGGCAGCATGCGCCACCATCACTTGCACCATGACGGCCATCAACCCAGTAATGGCCAATGCCAGCAGCAACAGCCCCCAACTCGGCGCCATGCCCACGCCGACCAGTGCCAGCGTGGAGAACAGCAACTGGCCCAGCAGCAAGCGTTTTCGGTCGATCAGGTCTCCCAGCGGGACAATCAGCAGCAGCCCCAGGGCATATCCAGCCTGGGTCGCGCCGACTACCCAGCCAATCTGCTGCCGTGCCACTCCCAGCTCGTCGGCAATCGATTCGAGCAAAGGCTGGGCGAAGTACACGGTCGCCACTGCCATGGCACTGGTGACGGCAAGTAGCAGGGTTATCCAGCGTGTCATCGGGTTGGCCTCGCCAATGTGGTTTCGAATTAAAACCAGTTATGGCTATTTAGCAAATGTGGTTTTAATCTGCAACCAGGCAATCAGAACAGGCTCACCTCATGCTCGACGAAAACAATGCGCAATGCCCCGTGGCCCGAGCCCTGGAGGTATTGGGAGACCGCTGGGCGCTGATGATCCTGCGCGATGCCTTCGATGGCCTGCGGCGCTTCAGTGAATTTCAGAAGAACCTGGGGCTGGCTAAGAACATCCTCGCCTCACGGCTGAAGTTGCTGGTGGAGAGTGGCTTGCTAGAGATGCAGCCGGCATCGGATGGCAGTGCGTACAAGGAATATGTACTTACCGAGAAAGGGCGGTCGGTTTTTCCGGTGGTGGTTGGCTTGAGGCAGTGGGGGGAGCGCTTTCTGTTTGGGGCGGGCGAGGCGCGTTCGGAGTTGGTGGAAGGTGCTACCGGACAAGCCCTTGAGACTTTACAGGTGCGGGCACAGGATGGGCGGGCCTTGGCAGCAGGGGATTGCCTGCGCAGAGTTGTGCGGCATGGGTGATTTTGGGGCTGCTGCGCAGCCCTTTCGCGACACAAGGCCGCTCCTACAGGGATCGAGCAAGGCTAATTTTACACGGTCGCTGTAGGAGCGGCCTTGTGTCGCGATAGGGCCGCAAAGCGGCCCCAGCGTTATCAGCTTTTACCGAGAAGCTTGGCCAGCCCCTCGACCATCGGCGTCGCCTTCGGAAACTCGAACCGCGTTAGCAAACGCTGGTTGTCTGCCCGCGAATGGCGAATATCACCGGAACGCGCTGCCACATGGCTGATCGCCGGCAAGCTGCCCACCACCTTCTCCAGCGCCACCAGCAACTGGTTCAGTGAGGTAGCCTGGTTGAGGCCGATGTTTACCGCGCCCTCCTCTACCTGCGGCTGCTCCAGCGCCTGCACCATCACCTGCACCAGGTCACCTACGTAAAGGAAGTCGCGGGTCTGTTCGCCATCACCAAAGATGGTAATCGGCAAACCCTGCACAGCGCGCTCGCAGAAAATGCTGATGACCCCGGAATACGGCGAGGACGGGTCCTGGCGCGGCCCGAAGATATTGAAGAAGCGAAACACCACCGGTTCCAGCCCATGCTGGCGTCGGTAAAAGTCCAGGTACTGCTCACTGGCCAGCTTGTCCACCGCGTACGGGGTCAACGGCGCCTTGGGGGTGTCTTCGGCAATCGACTCACCCTCGCCATTGTTGCCATACACCGCCGCACTGGAGGCGAACAACACCCGCCGCACACCCTGCACACGCATGGCTTCACATACGTTCAGGGTACCGATGAAGTTGCTTTGGTGAGTGCGCACCGGGTCTTCGACCGAAGCCTGCACCGAGGCCACCGCCGCCAGATGCACCACGGCGCTGCAACCTGCCGCAGCCTGCGTGACCAACCCGGCATCGGCGACATCGCCTTCGATCACCTCCAGCCGTGGGTGACCAACCTGCAGGTTGCTGCGCCGCCCTGTGGAGAAGTCGTCGAGAATGCGTACGGCGTAGCCTTTGTCCAACAACGCATCGCACAGGTGGGAGCCAATGAAGCCGGCACCGCCGGTGATCAGGATGAGGGCGTCAGCCATGGCGGTAGAACCGGTCCAGTAGAGGCGGCAAGCCCGCGCGCCAGGCACGCGGCTTGATGCCGAAGGTATGAAGGATTTTCTTGCAGGCCAACACCGCGTGCTGTGGCTCTTCGCTTGCGTCCGGGCGGGCGGCATGAGCCTGCGGCGTCGGTGCCTGCACGGCCAGCTGACGGTATTGACCTGCTTCGGTCAGGATCGCCTGGCCCAGCGCCAGCGGCGTGGTCGCCTCGTTGCCGGCGTAATGGTAGGTGCCCCACAGCGGCGCACTGCAATCGAGCTGCTTGAGCACCGACAGGATCACCCGCGCGGCATCGTCGACCGGCGTCGGGTTGCCACGCCGGTCATCGGCCAGCAGCAGCTCTTGCGGCTGCTCGGCACGGGTCAGGAAGCGGCCCAGCGACCCGTCGATGCTTTCATCCAGCAACCAGCCAAAGCGCAGTAGCACATGCTGCGGGCAAGCCGCGCGCACACTCTGCTCGATGCGCCACAGCGCCTGCCCACGCAGGCCCAACGGCACCGGCTCGTCTTTTTCGCTGTAGGCCGTGGCCCGCGAACCATCGAACACGCGGTAGCTGGAAGGCTGTACCAACGTGATCTGGTG
Source organism: Pseudomonas sp. NPDC089547 (assembly GCF_050280665.1). Classification (NCBI taxonomy): domain Bacteria; kingdom Pseudomonadati; phylum Pseudomonadota; class Gammaproteobacteria; order Pseudomonadales; family Pseudomonadaceae; genus Pseudomonas; species Pseudomonas sp. NPDC089547. The sequence continues at coordinate 106,693 of NZ_JBNNVS010000019.1, forward strand.
GTGCTGGCACAGTTCAGCCAGCCGCTCCACCGCCCGCTCCTGTTGAGCCAGGCGTTGCTCGCTGACCGACTCTGCCTGGAACCAGTCGAAGTAATAGGCCAGGTTGACCAGGGCGTCGGGGCGGTGATCGTCGAGCAGCTGGGTGAGGTTGGCCGGCGTCCAGCCGTTCTCGGGCGGGCGCGGCGCCAGGAATGCGATGTCCTCCTCGGCCCCAAGACGAATCAGCGCTTGCCCGAGGGCATTGCCACCACCCAACAGCATTAGGCGCATACGCATAGAGTCAGCAGATCCGGAGAGGTTGATGAAGGAAAGGGGTCATTTTGCGGTTTCCGTTGCGGGAAGTCCAACCACAGGCCTTATTGAGTTGCCTGTCCCGGCCCCTTCGCGGGTGAACCCGCTCCCACAGGTAGGATGCCACCTTCACGTTTGGTGAAGTGTTCAGGATCCATACAGCACGTGTGGGAGCGGGTTTACCCGCGAAGAGGCCAGTACAGTCGCTACAGCTATTCAACCTCAAACAAGCTGTTGCGCAACGGCCCCACACTCAACCTGTCACGCACGTCATCATCTATACGCGGATCATCCGGCCGGTACAGTTTCACTTGCCTAAAGGCATTGATGCGATTGATCTCCTCTCCAAGGTATTCCCACACCACACGGGTACAAGCCGGGTTGCGCCGGTCGCCGCTTGAAACGCCGGCCTTCAGGCCATTCAGGCGGGTAATGCGGCTTTTGAAGCTGGGGATGAGGATGGTCTGGCTCATTTCGTTGTACGTGAGCGACTCGTAATCGATCAGGAACACCCGGTCCTGAAGCTGGAACGCAGCACCGAGGTAACGGCAGCGTACCTCGGCATGCTGGTCGTTGGCGCTGGAACGCTCCTGTCGCTCCTGGCGCTCGAACAGGAAGCGGCCGCGCTCCTCCCACAGGTGCACCAGCGACACCAGGATCGTGCCCGGCACCGACATGCAGTTGGAATACTCGAAGTAGTAACCGCAATAGCGCGACAGGTTGCCGGCGTGCTCGTGCAGCGGGCGGAACAGTTCGCTGATCGGATCGCTGGGCTGCTCGGCCAGCGTCGACACGCGTGCGCCTATCAGCCGGGCGAACTGCTCGGCAGGCAAGTTCAGCTCGTAATCCTCGACCCCGAAGAAATCGCCGATGCGCTTGAGGTTGAACGGCGTCGGACGGCTCTGCCCGCTCAGGTACTTGTTGAACTGAGCGCGGTTGATCGAAAGCTGGCGGCAAACTTCGGAGATAGAGCGGTAGTGGCTGCAAGCCAGCTTGAGGTTGGTAGCGAAATGATCGCTCATGTGCGGGACCCAGGTGACGCGAATGACGCCATTGTAGCATCAAGTCGCGCCAACTAAGAGCAACCCGCGAAATTGTAACCACTCTTGTCATGGCCAACCATGCGCCCCAACGAATAGCGGTGCGCCTGCCGTCCGCTGGTCTTTCCACACGAAGAATAAGAATCGAGGTCATTCTCCAATGCTCGAAGTAATCAACGATTTCCTTTCGGGGAAACTCCTCATCGTGCTGATCGTAGGGCTGGGTAGCTACTTCACCATCCGCTCCCGGTTCGTCCAGTTCCGCCACTTCGCCCATATGTTTGCCGTGTTCAAGGAATCGCTGCGTGGCCAGGCAGGCCAGCTGAGCTCCTTCCAGGCCCTGATGCTGAGCCTTGCCGGCCGCGTGGGCGCCGGTAACATCGCGGGTGTCGGTATTGCCGTGACCCTGGGTGGCCCGGGTGCCGTGTTCTGGATGTGGGTCACTGCCCTGGTAGGCATGTCCAGCAGCTTCTTCGAATGCACCCTGGCCCAGGTGTACAAGCGCGCCGATGGCGACGGCCTGTACCGTGGCGGCCCTGCCTACTACATCCAGCATGGCCTGAAGCGCAAAGGCATGGCCATCGTGTTCTCGCTCCTGCTGCTGGTCACCTACGGCTTCGCCTTCATCGGCTTGCAGTCGTACACCGTGACCCACTCGCTGCAGAACGCCTTTGACTTTGCCCCAAGCCAGACCGGTATTGTCCTGGCCGTGTTGCTGGCCATCACCTTCATCGGCGGCATCAAGCGTATCGCTGCGGTGTCGGACCTGCTGGTACCGGTCAAGACCCTGGCCTACATCGGCGTGACCCTGTATGTGATCGGCACCCAGATCGAACACGTGCCGGCCATGCTGGAAACCATCTTCAAGAGCGCCTTCGGCCTCGACCCGGCCTTTGGTGGCCTGCTCGGCAGCGCCATTGTCATGGGCGTGAAGCGTGGCGTGTTCGCCAACGAAGCGGGCCTGGGCAGCGCGCCGAACGTCGCCGCCGTGGCTGCCGTGAAACACCCGGGTGCCCAGGGCGTGGTCCAGGCCTTCAGCGTATTCCTCGACACCTTCGTGATCTGCACCTGCACCGCGCTGCTGATCCTGCTGTCGGGCTTCTACACCCCAGGCTTCGAGGGTGACGGCATTGTCCTGACCCAGAACTCGCTGGCCGCCGTGGTCGGTGACTGGGGCCGTGTGTTCGTCAGCGTGGCACTGTCGCTGTTCGTGTTCACCTGCATCCTCTACAACTACTACCTGGGCGAGAACAGCCTGCAGTTCCTGACCCGTAACCGCGTGGTCCTGATGGTGTTCCGTGGCCTGGTGCTGGCACTGGTGGTGTGGGGCTCGATGCAGGACCTGTCGACCGTGTTCGCCTTCGCCGACATCACCATGACCTGCCTGGCCTTCGTCAACCTGGTGGCCCTGGCCCTGCTGTTCAAGGTCGGCCTGCGCGTGATGCGTGACTACGACGAGCAGCGCAAGGCGGGTATCCAGCAGCCGGTGTTCGATTCGACCAAGTTCGCCGACCTGGACCTGGACCGCAATGCCTGGCCTGCCAATCCGCAGGTGGAAACAGCCACTGACAAAACAGTCGGCCAAGCTCAGCCTCAGCGCTGATACGCTGCCCTGCCCAGCCGCCCCTTCTGCGGGCGGCTTTTCTTTCTCCGCTCACCGCTACGGATGTTTTCCATGCGCGCAGTAAAGAATCTTCTCGTTCTCTATACCGGTGGCACCATCGGCATGCTCGAAACCCCGGAAGGCCTGGCGCCGGCGGGTGGTTTTGATGCACGGATGCGCGAGCACTTCGCCCACATGGCCGATGCGCCCCAGCTGCAATGGACCCTGCAGGAACTGAACCCGCTGCTCGACAGCGCCAACATGCAGCAGCACAACTGGCTGGCGATGCGTGATGCCATCGTCGAAGCAGTGGATGTGGCGGGCCATGACGGCGTGCTGGTGCTACACGGGACCGACAGCCTGGCGTACAGCGCTGCGGCGCTGTCCTTCCTCCTGCTGGGCATGCCGGTACCGGTACTGCTGACTGGCTCGATGCTGCCAGCTGGCGCGCCGGACAGCGACGCCTGGGCAAACCTGTGCGGTGCGTTGCGCCAGTTCGAAAACGGCCTGGATGATGGCGTGCAGCTGTACTTCCACGGCCAACTGCTGCATGGCTGCCGGGCCTCGAAGCTGCGCAGCGAGGCGTTTGATGCCTTTGCTGCGCTGCCGCGCCATCGTGACAGTGAGCATACCGCTACGCTCCCTGCCGAGCTTGGCTACAAACACCCGCGCCAACCGGTCAACCTGGCAATAGTGCCGGTGTTCCCGGGGTTGCAGGCCGGGCACTTGCAGGCGCTGATCAATAGCGGTGTGCAAGGGTTGCTGCTGGAATGTTACGGCAGCGGTACCGGGCCATCGGATGACCAGGCATTGCTGGAGGTGCTGAGCGCGGCGCGCCAGCGTGGCGTGTTGCTGGCGGCTATCAGCCAGTGCCCGGAAGGTTCGGTGGTGTTCGACACCTATGCGGCGGGTAATCGACTGCGCGGGGCCGGGCTGGTCAGTGGTGGTGGCATGACCCGTGAGGCAGCGCTGGGCAAGATGTTCGCGTTGCTGGGGGCTGGGTTGGATGTAGATGCAGCAGAACAGTGGTTTGCCCTGGATCTGTGCGGGGAGCGGGCTTAGCTTTTAGCCTTTACGGCCTCTTCGCGGGCACGCCCGCTCCCACAGGTACTGCACAGCTCTCAAGGGCTGTGAAATCCCTTGTGGGAGCGGGCGTGCCCGCGAAGAGGCCCTGACAGGCGAAAGATAATGGCGGAAGGCAGCGGGAGTCGAACCTGCCCGGGAACGGCTGCCGTCCCCAACCGGGTTTGAAGCCCGGCCGCGCCACCGGGCGCGATTGCCTTCCTTGAACTCAGTGCCTGGCCTGTTGCTGGGCCAGGGCGCTGTCGGCACGGATGTAACGCTGGTCGGCCACCCTCCGGGTCAAGCCGATGCGGTCGAAGTATTCCAGAATCTGCACACTGCGCTTGCGACCAATACCCAACATATCGCGAAACGCGGCAACCTGCACTCTCGGCGTTTCGCTGGCCTGCCCCAGCAACAGCTCTGCCATGCGCTGTAGCGTCGCCTCAGGGTAGAACAAGTCACGCACCACCTGGTGCACCATGCCCAGCCGGGCCAGCTTGCGCAACAACAGGCGCACATCGGCTTCGGCGCACTGCTCCTCACTCGCCAGGGTCCTGACCCAAGGCGGATCGTATTGCCCTGCCAGCAATTTCGGCTGCAAGCGCGCCCACAACGCACTGTCGGCTTCGCTCAATTGCACCTTGTGATCGGGCAAGTGCAGCCAGGGCCCGCTGCTGCTGATGGCGCGGTCATCGAGCAGTTCATCCAGCAAGCTGACGAATGCCGGTCGCTCCAGGGGCAAGGCCGCAAAGCGGCGCAAGCGGTCGCGGTCCGGGCCGAGTTGGTCGGGCTCCTGCTCGTGGAACCGCGCCAAGTGCTCCAGCACTTGTTGCTTCAGCGCCAGCCACTGGTCGCTGGCAAACAGCAGTTGGCCCTGTCGCGTTGCCACCACCAGAACATCTTCTGGCAAATGCCAGGTTGCGCGCAGGCGATTGAACTGGCGCTCAAGGCGCTGGGGGTCGATTCCGCCGGGAGCGCTGGCGAGCAGTGCCGGCAGGGCCTGCTCCAGGTCCTCGGCATCTCGCAGCACCTGCAACTGACGCAGACGCTCATCGCTGCGGCGCTGCCGGGTAGGCGCGAACGGGTCGAGTACCTTGCCACCCCCCAAGGTGCGCTGGGCACGCTGGTCGCGCAGCACCAGGCGATCACCGTGCACCGCCTGCAACGGCGCATTGAGCAGCAACTGGGCGAACATGCGCTGGCCTGCCGCCAGGTTTTCACCTTCCAGCAAGGCAACCCGGGCCGTTACATCCTGGGTGCCAAGGTGCACATGCACAGCGCTGAAATGTTCAAACGCGCGGGTTTCACCCGGCAGCAGGCTCAGGTCGATATCCACCCGCACGCTGGGCGCATGCAGCCACTCGGGCACCAGCCAGTCACCCCGGTGTACCTGCTCCATCGTCAGGCGCTCGGCAGCAATATTCAGCGCCACCCGCTGGCCCGCCTCGGCCACCAGCGCGGCCTGGTTCTGCGCATGCAGGCCGCGCACCCGCACCGGTTTACCAGCCTTGCCCAGCAGCAAGGTGTCGCCAGCACTCACCCGCCCGGCCAGCGCCGTACCTGTGACCACCACGCCCGCACCGGTCACGGCAAAAGCACGATCAACCGCCAGGCGAAAGCCGCCACGCACACTGCGCTGTCGAACATGTGCTTCGGCATCCAGCAAGGCTTGGCGCAACGCGTCTACACCTTCACCGGTGATACTCGACAACGGGAACTGTGGCGCCTGGGCATAGGGCCCTGGCGCCAGCAAAGCAGTAACCTGTGCCTGCACCTCGGCCAGGCGCGCCGCCTCGACCCGGTCGGCCTTGCTGATTGCAACCAGCGCCTGGGGGATGCCAAGCAGTTCGATGATCGCCAGGTGCTCGCGGGTCTGGGGCATGACCCCGTCGTCGGCAGCCACCACCAGCAGCACCACGTCGATGCCGTGGGCACCGGCTAACATGTTGTGGATAAAGCGCTCGTGGCCCGGCACATCGATGAACCCCGTCAGCGGCGCGCCTTCGGCCAGCGCCGCATAGCGGTAGCCAAGGTCGATGGTCATGCCGCGGGCGCGTTCTTCCTGGCGCTGGTCACCGGCCTGGCCAGTGAGGGCCTGGAGCAACGCGGTCTTGCCGTGGTCAATGTGGCCGGCGGTACCAACGATCACTGCACCGGCCCCAACTGCAAGGCAGGCAATTGCGCCAGCCACTGGGCTTCGTCATCCAGTTGGCGCAGGTCGAGCCACAGGGCGTCGTCATCGATGCGGCCGAGCACCGGCACCGGCAGGCCGCGCAGCGCCCGCTCCAGCACATGCAAGCTGCGCCCACGCAACTTTTTGGAGACCTGCGGGCGCAGGCACAGCGCCGCGCTGGGCAGGCGCGCCACGGGCTGGCTGCCACTGCCGATCATGCCCAATGCAGGCTCCACGCTGACGGCCCATTGCTCGCCGAGACAAGCTTTGAGCTCAGGTGCCAGGCGCTCGGCCTGCGCCTGGATTTCGTCCTGGCGGCGGGTCAGCAAACGCAAACTGGGCAGGCGCTCGGCCAGGCGGTCAGGGTTGCGGTACAGCGCCAGCACTGCTTCAAGTGCTGCAAGCGTGATCTTGTCGACACGTAGCGCGCGCTTGAGCGGGTTTTTCTTGATTTTGGCGATCAAGTCCTTGCGGCCAACGATGATCCCCGCTTGCGGCCCGCCCAGCAGTTTGTCGCCGCTGAAAGTGACGATATCAGCGCCATCAGCCAAGGCCTGGCGTACCGTCGGTTCGGCGGGCAGGCCCCAGCGGGTAAGGTCGAGCAGGCTGCCGCTGCCAAGGTCTTCCAGTAGCGGCAGTTCATGTTGACGGGCGATCCGCGCCAGCTCGGCAGTGGGCACCTGGGTAGTGAAGCCCTGAATGCTGTAGTTGCTGCAATGCACGCGCATCAGCAGGCCGGTACGCGGGCCGATGGCTGCTTCGTAGTCCCGGGCGTGGGTGCGGTTTGTGGTGCCGATTTCGTGCAGCTTCACGCCCGCACGGGCCATGATGTCGGGAATACGGAAGGCGCCGCCGATCTCGATCAGCTCGCCACGGGAGATGATGCCCTCCTTGCGCGCACCAAGGCTGTTGAGCGCCAGCAATACAGCGGCCGCATTGTTATTGACCACGGTGACGGCTTCGGCGCCGGTCAACTCGCGGATCAGGCCTTCGATCAGGTCATCGCGGTCACCGCGCTTGCCGGTGGCCAGGTCGAACTCGAGGTTGAGCGGGTAGCGGGCAGCGGTTTGCATGGCCTCGATGGCTTCGTCGGGCAGCAGGGCACGGCCGAGGTTGGTGTGCAGCACGGTACCGGTGAGGTTGAACACTCGGCGGACCTGGCTGCGTTGTTGGGCGGCCAGGCGTTCACCGGTGCGGCCCAGCAGCACTTCGGCGGCCAGCTCGGCGGCGTTGAGCTCACCGTTGCGGGCAGGGTCACGCAGGTCGTCCAGCAGTTGGCGCAGGGTGGCCAGGACCGCGTCGCGGCCGTGGCGGTCGATCAGCGGGAGGCAGGCCGGGTGGCGCAGGAGGGTATCGATGGAGGGCAGGCGTGGGGTGTCGCTGGCGAGGCTGTTGGACATGCGGTACTACCTTGGACTGGTCCGTTGTCTGTACTGGCCTCTTCGCGGGCATGCCCGCTCCCACAGGTACTGCACCGGCTTTTAAGTGGGTGCTGTACCTGTGGGAGCGGGCGTGCCCGCGAAAAGGGCGACTCGGTTTTTCAGTGTAGACACTCACCCACTACCGGGCGCGAGCATCAGGTTGGGCGCCAGGCGATGAAAGCCCTCCTCGTCCAGGCGCATATCCAGCGCCAGGCTGGCCAGGTCGTCGGCCAGCGCCTCGGCCGCTGCGTCGTTTTCCAGGTAGTTCTGCTTCAGGTAGCTTTCACACCCCGGGCAGCACTCGGCCCGTAATGGCGCCTTGCCGGGTGCATGGCGGTCATCCTCAAGGCTGGTATAGCGCAAGTCCTTGCTCGACTCGCAGTACACGCACTTGACCCGCACCACATGCCACTCACAGGCACACAACGAACAAACCAGATAGCGCAGGCCGTTTTGCTTGCCACGGTTGCGTACCACCCCGGCCATCGCTGGCGAACCACAGGCCGGGCACTGGGCCAGGCTGCCAGCAGGTTTCAGCTCCGGCGTTGGCAACGCCAGCAGCCAGCTGGACCAGGCCGCCTGCAACGCGGCCCCGAGGAACGGCACCAATGCCGCTGGCACCGCGTCATACTGCCCTGCCAGCAAAGCGATGCCCCAGCCTTTGCGCTGGCCGTCATCACTGCCACGCAGCACCTGCAACGCCTCACCCAGCGGGCCACGGGTTTCGTCGCTTAATTGCTGTAGCAACGCCTGCAACCACACCAGCCAAGGCCCCTCACGCACCAGGCTGTCAGCCGCCAGCGGCGGCAAGCCATGACTTATGCACAGGCGCTGACGCTCCTCGGCCACCGGCATGCCGCCGGGCGGGTTATCCACAAGCTGCTGCTGAATGCGGCACAACCGTGCGACCAGTTTCAGGTAGTCGCCAAGTGCGTTGCCCTCGGCCAGTTGCTCAAGACGCGCGGCGCGAATCTCGAACAGATTGGCGGGCGGCAGGTGCAGAAACGGCGGCATCACCGCCGATGCTTCGATCTGCCCGGGTTCGAGTATCGTGCTCAAGCGTTCATCCTTCTTTTCGTCCGTGATTGCCCGGCGTTTTGTCGCCGGTCACTTCGCGGTACCACAACTCATGGTGCTTGCGTGCCCAGGCGCGACTGACCCAGCCATGCAGCATGGCGCCGATCGAGCCCTTGATCCAGATACCGGCATAGATGTGCACCATGATGCTGAGGATGAGCACGAAGCCCGCCAATGCGTGAGCAAGCGATGCCAGGCGAATGGACCCTATGTCGAAGAAATGGCTGAAATAGGCACGCCAGATCACCACGCCGCTGAGCAGCAACACCAGCATGCACAGCAGCAGCGTCCAGAACAGCAGCTTCTGCCCGGCGTTGTACTTGCCAATGGGTGGCACGCCATCCTCACGATTGACCATCACCCGATCAATGCGACGCAACCACAGGCGGTCGTTCGCGGTGATGAAGTTGGCGCGCCAGAAGCGGATCACCAGGCCGAGGAAAAAAACGAACATCGCCACACCCATGAACGGGTGCAATATGCGTGTCCACGGCCCGCCACCAAACAAGTGGCTGAGCCAGAACAGCGCCGGGTGAAAAAGCGCCAGCCCGGAAAGCCCGGCCATGAAGAACAGGATGGCGACGACCCAGTGGTTGGTCCGCTCGTTGGCGTTGTAGCGCAGGATGGGTTTGTTGTCGTTCATGGCCGCTGCTCCCCTTGCCCACCGGGCTTGGTCGGATCATAGACATGGACCGCAGGATCAACCTGGTGCACGCTGTCATCCGGCGGCGCAGGGTGCTCGTCCTCCTCGACCCGCTGTGGCCCAACCCGCACGTAATGGAAGAACCCGGCCAACACCGCCGCGCCCATGGCCAGCAGCGCCAGCGGCTTGGTGAAGCCCTTCCACAGCCCCACCAGCGGGCTGATCACCGGCTGGTCCGGCAAGCCGGCGTACAACTTCGGCGTGTCGGCATGGTGCAGCACATACATCACGTGGGTGCCGCCGACGCCATCCGGGTCGTACAAACCGGCCTTGTCGTAGCCCCGCGACTTCAGGTCGACGATGCGCTCGGCGGCGTGCACTTTCATCTCGTCCTTGCTGCCAAACACGATCGCCCCGGTCGGGCAGGTTTTCACGCAGGCCGGCTCCAGGCCTACGGTCACGCGGTCGGAACACAGGGTACATTTGTACGCCTTGTGGTCCTTCTGCGAGATGCGCGGGATGTTGAACGGGCAGCCGGTGATGCAGTAACCGCAGCCGATGCAG
>NZ_JBNNVS010000020.1:0-114687 GCF_050280665.1 Pseudomonas sp. NPDC089547
AGGAAGGTTTCCTGCTGGCCGGCGAACGAGGCGTCCGGCAGGTCTTCGGCGGTGGCCGAGGAGCGCACGGCAACGGCCATGTTGTCGTTGCCGGCGGCCATGGCGGCGAAGGCGGTTCGGATTTCCGAATCCAGACGTGCCGGGAATTCGGCTTCCATGACCCACTGGCGGATCTGCGCGCCGGTCTTGGTCAGGGCGTTGATGTCATCCACGTCCAGCGCGTCGAGCGCGGCGTGAATCTTGTCGTTCAGGCCACTCTGCTCGAGGAAGTCACGGTACGCCTGCGCCGTGGTGGCAAAGCCGCCCGGCACGGACACCCCGGCACCTGCGAGGTTACTGATCATCTCGCCCAGGGATGCGTTCTTGCCCCCCACATGCTCCACATCATGGACGCCGAGCTTATCGAGGGAAACTACGTACTCTACCAAGGTGATCTCTCCACTAACTGTGTTGGAAAAGCTCAAAAAGGCGCCCGCCTGTCTTCTGTGACTTGGCCGGGCGTTTGTGGCCTGTACCTGGAAAATAGGCTCTGCAAATGTGGCAGAATGACGACAGCCGCATTCGGCAAACCGAACTTATCATATCCAAGAATCTTCATCAGCTTAAGGCCCAGATCGCAAATGAAACGAACCGCGTTCTTCATCTCCGACGGCACCGGTATCACTGCCGAAACCCTGGGCCAGAGTCTGCTCGCGCAATTCGAGAGCATTCCGTTCAACAAATTCACCCGTCCGTACATCGATTCGCCGGAAAAAGCGCGGACCATGGTCCTGCAAATCAACGCTGCGGCCGAGCGTGACGGGGTACGCCCGATCATCTTCGACACCATTGTCAACCAGGACATTCGCGAGATCCTGGCAACGTCGAACGGCTTCATGATCGACATCTTTTCTTCGTTTTTATCCCCGCTCGAGCAGGAATTGACCGCCCATTCGTCGTATTCCGTAGGTAAATCGCACTCGATTGGCGGCAATTCCAACTACATGGAACGCATCGAGGCGGTGAATTTCGCCCTGGACAACGACGACGGCGCACGCACCCATTACTACGACAAGGCCGACTTGATCCTGGTGGGGGTATCACGCTGCGGCAAGACCCCTACCTGCCTGTACATGGCCATGCAGTTCGGCATCCGCGCTGCCAACTATCCGCTGACCGAAGACGACATGGAGCGCCTGCAACTGCCGGCAGTGCTGAAAAAGCACCACAGCAAACTGTTCGGCCTGACCATCGACCCCGACCGCCTCACCGCCATCCGTCATGAGCGCAAGCCCAACAGCCGCTATTCCAGCTTTGCCCAGTGCGAGTTCGAAGTGCGCGAGGTGGAGAACCTGTTCCGCCGGGAGAACATTCCCAACATCAATTCCACGCATTTTTCGGTGGAGGAGATTTCGGCGAAGATCCTGGTGGAGAAAGGGGTGGAGCGGCGGTTCAAGTAAGCCTGTTCCGGCCTCTTCGCGGGCGCGCCCGCTCCCACAGGTACACCACTGCCCTCGGGCCTGACGTATTCCTGTGGGAGCGGGCATGCCCGCGAAGAGGCCAGCACAGGATTACAAAAAAGCCCCGGCATCGCTGCCGGGGCTTTGTTTTACCTCACTAAAGGCCTCAGGACGGCACCACCGCCGCCTGCCCGCTCATGGCCAGGTCGACCAGCTCGCGGTTGGCCACCGCGTACATCGCATAATCGGTCCCTGTGGCATTGCGCAGGTCGTCCAGCATGGCGCGCCAGCGTTCCACCATCACCCGATGCTGCTCGGTCCACAGCGCCACGCGGGCGTCCATGTCTTCAGGCGCATCGGCCATCTGCAATACCGAAATGGTGATTGCCCGCTGCTGCAGGTCGATGTCGTCGCGGAAGGCTTCGCGGGCCAGCGCCTGCCAGTTGTTTTCCACCGGCAGGTTGCTGATTTCCTGCAAGTACCAGGTCAGGTCCAGCGAGCTGCCCACGGCGAAGAACGCCTTGGCCACCTGCGCCGGGTCATGGCCGGTAACGTCGGCCGCTTCGATGATTGGCAGCAAGGTGTACAAGTGGCTGGTACCGGCCACCATGCGCGCCAGCAGCTCTGGAACCCCGGCCTCGACAAAGCCCTGGTAACGCACCATCCAGCGTTCGCGGGTCGGCCCTTCGAGCAGCTCATCGAGCTTGAGCCCCAGCTGCGCGATCTTCGGCCCGAAATGCGCGGTGTCACGCCCGGCGTCCTGCTCGTTGCGGCGGCTACGCAGGAACCAGCGCGTGGCACGGCGGCCCAGGCGCATCAGCTCGTCCATCAGGGTGAGCTGGATTTCTGCCGGCACCTGGTAGTCCAGGGCCTCGATCTGGCGGAACCAGTGCGGCAGGTGGAAGATGTCGCGCACAATCACATAGGCCCCGGCCACGTTGGCAGGGCTCATGCCAGTCGACTCCTTCAGGCGCTGGACGAAGGTGATGCCCATGTTGTTGACCAGGTCGTTGGCGATCTGGGTGCTGACGATTTCGCGTTTCAGACGGTGACGGCGCATGGCCTCGGCGAACTTGCTGACCAGCGACGGCGGGAACGCAGTTTCCATGTCGCGGGTGAGGTAGTCGTCGTCCGGCACCAGCGACTTGAGCAGTTGCTCCTTGAGGTCGATCTTGCTGTACGAGATCAGCACCGACAGCTCGGCGCGGGTCAGGCCCTGGCCGGCGGCCAGGCGTTCCACCAGTTGCTCTTCGGAAGGCAGGAACTCGATGGCGCGGTCCAGCTTGCCACGGGCCTCCAGGTCGGCCATCAGGCGCTTGTACTCGGCAATCCGCTCGCGGGCCCGGCGGGCTGCCAGCGACAGCGCCTGGGTCTGCTTGTAGTTGTTGCCCAGTACCAGGTTGCCGACTTCGTCGGTCATGCTGCCCAGCAGCTGGTTGCGCTGCTTCTCGGTCATGTCGCCACCCTGCACCACTTCATTGAGCAGGATCTTGATGTTGACCTCGTGGTCGGAACAGTCCACGCCGCCGGCGTTGTCGATGAAGTCGGTGTTGGTGGCGCCGCCGCTCAGGCCGAACTCGACCCGACCGAGCTGGGTCATGCCCAGGTTGCCGCCCTCGCCCACCACCTTGCAGCGCAGTTCGTTGCCGTTTACCCGCAGCGCATCGTTGGCCTTGTCGCCGACATCCGCGTGGCTTTCCGTGCTGGCCTTCACGTAGGTACCGATGCCGCCGTTCCACAGCAGGTCCACCGGGGCCTTGAGCAGCGCGTTAAGCAGCTCGGTCGGGGTCAGCCGGTCGGCTTCGATGGCGAAGCGTTCTTTCATCTGCGGGCTGATGGCGATGCTTTTGGCACTGCGCGGGAAGATGCCGCCGCCTTCAGACATGATGCTGGTGTCGTAATCGCTCCAGGCCGAGCGCGGCAGGTCGAACAGGCGCTTGCGCTCGGCAAAGCTGGACGCAGGCTCAGGGTTGGGGTCGATGAAGATGTGCAGGTGGTTGAACGCCGCCACCAGTTGCAGCTTGTCGGACATCAGCAGGCCGTTGCCGAACACGTCGCCGGCCATGTCGCCCACGCCGATGACGGTAATCGGGTCTTCCTGCACGTTGATGCCGCGCTCACGGAAGTGGCGCTGCACGCCCACCCAGGCGCCGCGTGCGGTAATGCCCATCTTCTTGTGGTCGTAGCCGGCCGAGCCGCCCGAGGCAAAGGCGTCGCCCAGCCAGAAGCCGTAGTCGATGGCAATGCCGTTGGCGATGTCGGAGAAGGTTGCGGTGCCCTTGTCGGCCGCCACCACCAGGTACGGGTCGTCATCGTCATGACGCACCACGTTGGCCGGCGGCACCACCCCACCGTCCTTCAGGTTGTCGGTGATGTCGAGCAGGCCGGAAATGAAGATGCGGTAGCACGCCACGCCTTCGGCGGCGATCTCGTCACGGCTGCCGCCCAGTGGCAGACGGCGCGGCAGGAAACCGCCCTTGGCGCCTACCGGTACGATGACCGAGTTTTTCACCTGCTGGGCTTTTACCAGGCCCAGCACTTCGGTGCGGAAGTCTTCCTCGCGGTCAGACCAGCGCAGGCCGCCACGGGCAACGTTGCCAAAGCGCAGGTGCACACCCTCGACGCGCGGCGAATAGACGAAGATTTCGAACTTGGGCACCGGTTTGGGCAGTTCGGGGATGAGCTTGGGGTTGAACTTGAAGCTGAAGTACGACTTGTTCTGGCCGTTGGCGTCCGGCTGGTAGAAGTTGGTGCGCAGGGTGGCCTTGATCAGGTCCAGGTAGCGCCGCAGGATGCGGTCTTCGTTGAGTACCTGCACGTCATCCAGCGCGGTCAGAATCGCTTGTTCCAGGCGCAGCTGCTTGTCATCCAGATCGTCCTGGGTGAGCTTGCGCGCCAGGTAGAAGCGGGTCTTGAACAACCGGGTCAGCTCGCGGGCGATGTCGGTGTGGTTGTTCAGGGTGCTGGCGATGTAACCCAGGTCGAAGCCCAGGCGGATCTGCTTCAGGTAACGGGCGTAGGCGCGCAGCAGTGCCACGTCACGCCATGGCAGGCCGGCGGTGAGCACCAGGCGGTTGAACGCGTCGTTCTCGGCATCGCCACCCACGATGTGAATGAAGGCATCCTGCAACGTGTCGTTGAGCTGCTGGATATCCAGGCTCAGGCCTTCGCTGTAGGTAAAGGCGAAGTCGTGAATCCAGTACTCCCGGCCGCTGGCATGGCGCAGGCGGTAGGGGAACTCGCCCAGCACGCGCAGGCCGAGGTTTTCCAGGATCGGCAGCACATCGGACAGCGCCAGCGGGGTGTCGGCGTGGTACAGCTTGCAGTGCAGGATGCGCTCACCCACCTGGGTCAGCGGCTGGTAGAAGCTCATCGCCAGCGGCTTGCTTTCCGACAGGTTCAGCACATGCTGCAGGTCAACCACTGCCGAGTGCGCAGCGAAGCGCTCACGGTAGCCGGCCGGGAAGCCTTTGGGGAAGTCGGCGAGGATGTTGGTGCCCTGGGCTTCGCCGAAGTTCTCCACCACCAGCGCCGAGTAGTCGTCATGCCACGAACGGCACGCCTGAATGACTTCGCGCTCCAGCTGCTGCGGGTCGATGTCGATGCGGTTTTTCGGGTCTACCCGCAGAATCAGTTGTACACGGGCCAGCACCGATTCGGAGAAGAAGGTCCAGAACTCGCAATCGCTGGCCTTCAGGCGCTCCATGAGTACCTGCTGGATCTTCTGCCGCACTTCGGTGGAGTAGATTTCCCGCGGTACGTAGGCCAGGCAGTAGCAGAAGCGGCCGTACGGATCCTTACGCAGGAACACGCGAATCTTGTTGCGCTCCTGGATCTGCACGATTGCCATGACGGTGGTGAACAGCTCGTCGATTGGCGTCTGGAACAGGTCGTCGCGGGGCAGCACTTCCAGCACCTGGGCCAGTTCCTTGCCCAGGTGAGCCTTGGGGTCGAAGCCCGAGCGGCGCTCGACTTCGGCCACTTTCACGCGGATATAGGGGATGGCATGCACGCTTTCGCCATACACCGACGAGGTGTACAGGCCCATGAAGCGGTGTTCCTTGATGACCTTGCCGTCGGCGTCCAGCTGGCGGATCGACACGTAGTCCGGGTAGGCCGGGCGATGTACGCGGCTGGGCAGCGCGGCCTTGGCGAACGACAGCAGCAGCGGCTCGTTGAGGTAGGCCACGGCGTAGTCTTCGATGCGCAGCTCTTCGGCCGTAAGGCCCACGCGCAGGCGGCGCGGCAGGCCGAGGAACGACTGCTCGTCGTAGACCATCTGGCCGCCATCGGCGTCGCCCTTGACGGTGAACTCTTCATAGCCCAGGAAGGTGAAGTGGTTGTCCAGCAGCCATTCGAGGAAGGCCTTGACCTCGCCCTTTTCGTTCTGGGCAGGGCCGAAGGCGGTCTGCTCCACCTGCCCCACCACTTCGCGCAGCTTGGCTTTCATCGGTTCGAAGTCGGCGACGGCTACCCGCACCTCAGCCAGCACCTGCTCGATCTCGCGGGCCAGCACGGTCAGCTCGGCGGCATTGGCGCAACGGTCGATCTCCAGGTACATCAGCGACTCGTGGCGTACACCCTCGCCCTGGGTCCCCTTGGGCAGCAGTTCCAGCAACTCGCCCTTGGCGCCACGGCGTACGCTGAGCACGGTGGTTTGCAGGGTGTGGATGCTGTAGCCGCGGCGGTTGAGCTCGGTGCGCACCGAGTCGACCAGGAACGGCAGGTCGTGGTGCAGCACTTCGACCACCGTATGGGTCGACTGCCAGCCATTGCGTTCGTAATCGGGGTTGTACACCCGTACTTGCGGGTATTCAGGGTCGAAACGTTCGATGATGCGCCAGGCTGACAGGGTGCAGCCGGCCAGGTCGGAAAGCCTGCGCTGGGTGAGTTCGTCCAGAGAGATGATGCCGAAGAACTGCTCGGCGAACAGCGTCACTTGTGGCAGGGACTGTTCGCTGATGTGCTGCGCCAGGGCCGCTTGCAGTTGATGCTGGAAGTCGGCTTTGCTGGCTGCGGTGAAGAACGCCATCTGTGGTACTCCGCTTGGGCTTTGTAATAGTTGAAGCGTCGCTGCGTGCGCCGTGTACGGATCAACGATAGCCAACCCGTGGCAAGGCGGACGGTAAAAACCAGACGTTGAACGTGCGCAGGCACGCCCAGGGCTGGGCGAAGCTTAACGACTGATCGGTCATCAAGGCTTGCAGCGCTGCGACAATTTCGGTCAAGGGGCGGTAACTTTACGTTTATGCATGTAGCCAAGACTGTCAGAATTCCCTTCCGTTTCCTTTGATCCGAGCCTGCTCATGCAAATCAACACCGCCCTGCTCTTCGCCACCCCTTGCGATGACGAGGAAGACAACATGGCGACCCTGTGCTGCCACAGCGACAAGGGTCAGATGTTTCTGCTTACCCGCTACCCGGACGAAGACACCGTCGACCTGACCCTGGATGACGAGCCATCGACCCTGGACGGGCTGAAAGTGACCCTGAGCGCCAAGCGCCTGCTGATCGAAGTGGCGGCCGGCGACCGCGATGCGCTGAAGGGCGACGAGGTGCTGGAGATCAACCTGACCAGCGACCTGAGCGACCTGGATGAAGTGAAGGAAACCCTGGAGAACATCCTGGCCGGGACTGGCACCTTCGTCTGCGAGCTGTGATTGACTGAACACCAGCGCGACCTCTGTGGGAGCGGGCTCGCCCGCGAACACGGGCGAAGCCCGTGCCATCCACCGCGTCGCCTGCTTCGCGGGCTTGCCCGCTCCCACAGTGATCAGGCCAGCGCTTGTTGCATCTCTTTAGCCTGCGCCCGCAACGCCTCGCAAAACGGCTCCACCGCCGCCGAAGCAGGCCTATGATCCGGCCTGATCAACATCACCTGGTACGGCACCGACACCCGCAAACTGCGGATCGGCAGCCCGCCCTGCGCCGCCTCCAGCCCGCTCAGCGGGTTGATGATTGCCACCCCCAACCCCTGCCTGACCATGGCGCACACCGAGGCGGCACTGGTGGTTTCGATCACCGTGCGGCGGTTCACCCCCGCCGCGCGAAAGTGTTGGTCCAGGCGCTGCCGATAGGTGTCCAGGCTGGCCAGGTTGATGAAGTCCACCTCGTGAAAGTCGCTCAGTTCCAGTTCGGCCCTGGCCTGCAACGGGTGGTGCTCGGGCAACACGCACACCATGTTGGCGCTGAACAACAGTTCGCCATAGGCACCGCGCGGTATCTGTTCGACCTCGGTCAGGCCAAGGTCATGCTGCTGGGCCACCAGTGACTCCTCCAGCAACGGCGACTCCTGCGCCAGGATGCTCACGCTCACGCCGCGGTGCTGTTGATGGAAGCGCTGGCAGGCCTTGGGCAGCAGGGTTTGGGAAAACAACGGCAGGCAGGTGATGGCCAGCCGGCCCTGCTCGAAATTGCGAATGGCCTGGGCAAAGCGGTCGATCCGCTCCAGCCCCACGTAGGCGCGCTCGACCTCTTCGATCAACAGCAACGCCTGGGCCGTTGCCACCAGGCGCCCGCCCTCGCGCTCGAACAGGTTCAACCCGGTTACCTGTTCCAGCCGCGCCAGTTCGCGGCTGACCGTGGGCTGCGAGGTGAACAACAGGCGTGCCGCACCGGTGACGCTGCCAGCGGCCATGATGGCGCGGAACACTTCGATATGGCGGACGGAGAGTTTCACGGGGGTACCTGATGAGTCGGCAATGGGTATATCAGATATGAATAGCTGATAGAAAAATAGCTATTTTTCTGAATTCCTGCGTTAGCGCATTCTCGTGGTCTTCTTTATATGAGTAGTGCCACCATGACTGCACCCTTCACCCTCCTGGCCGAGGCTGTACGCCAGCACGGCTCACCACTGTGGGCGTATGACGCCAGCACCATCGCCGAACGTGTCGAGCAATTGAAGGTGTTCGACACTGTGCGCTTCGCCCAGAAAGCCAACCCCAACCTGCATGTGCTGCGCCTGATGCGCGCCCACGGCCTGGTGCTGGACGCGGTGTCCCTGGGCGAGATGGAGCGGGCCTTTGCAGCAGGTGCCAGCGTCGAGGGCGACCCGGCCGGCGTGGTGCTGACCTGCGACGCGCTGGACCGGCCAACCCTGGAGCGGGTGGTGGCAGAAAAGATCGAAGTCAACGCCGGCTCCATCGACATGCTGCGCCAACTGAGTGAACGCTCGCCCGGCCACCGCGTATGGATCCGCATCAACCCGGGCTTTGGCCATGGCCACAGCCGCAAGACCAATACCGGCGGCGAAAACAGCAAGCACGGCATCTGGCACGAAGAGCTGGACGAAGCGCTGGCGGTGATCAAGGCCCATGGCCTGCACCTGGTGGGCGTGCACATGCACATCGGCTCCGGGGTGGATTACCAGCACCTGGAACAGGTGGCCCGCTCGATGATCGAGCTGATCGGCCGCCTGGGCGTGGATATCGAGGCCTTCTCCATCGGCGGCGGGCTGTCCACCCCGTACCGCAGCACCGATAAACCAGTCGACCTGCAACGTTACGCCCGGACCTGGGCGGTGGCGCGCAAGGAAATCGAAGCAATGCTCGGCCACCCCGTGCGCATGGAAATCGAGCCCGGGCGCTTCCTGGTGGCCGAGTCGGGCTACCTCGTGGCCGAAGTGCGCGCCGTGAAGCAGGTGGGGCGCAATACCTTCGTGATGATCGACGCCGGTTTCAACGACCTGATGCGCCCGGCCATGTACGGCGCCTACCACGGCATGACCCTGCTCGATGCCAACGGCCAGCCGGTGGACCGCCCACGGCAGCCGACCGTGGTGGCCGGGCCGTTGTGTGAGTCGGGTGACGTGTTCACCCAGGACGACCAGGAGCTGACCCCGCAAGACCTGCCTCAGGCTCAGGTGGGCGACCTGTTGGTGATTCACGATGCCGGGGCCTATGGCGCGTCGATGTCGTCGAACTACAACAGCCGGCCGTTGCTGCCGGAGTTCCTGATCGAGAACGGTGCCCTGCGCATGATCCGTCGGCGCCAGACCGTGCAGGACCTGCTAGAGCTGGAAGCAGGTTTCTAAACACCGTCTCCAAGCATGCGCGGTCCCTTGTAGGAGCGGCCTTGTGTCGCGAAAGGGGTGCGAAGCGCCCCTAGAATCTTCGTATCACCGCAGAATTGCCGGGGCCGCTTTGCGGCCCTTTCGCGACACAAGGCCGCTCCTACAACAACCGCGCAGGCCCGCCACCACTGCCGAGCCTCTTGCAATCGAGGCATCCGCCCCTAACAATGCGATCAATTCCTATTCATATTGCGAATTTGACGCCATGTCGACGCTCGATCCCCAGGCCCTGCACCAGCTGTACAGCGAGAACAACAGCTGGCTGAAGGGCTGGCTGCGCGCCCGCCTGGGTAATGCCGCCGATGCCTCCGACCTGGCACACGACACCTTCCTGCGGGTGATGACCGCGCGCAACCAGCTGCCAATACGCGAACCGCGCAGCTACCTCAGCGCCATCGCCCGCTCGCTGCTGATCGACAAGGTCCGCCGCCGCACCATCGAACAGGCCTACCTGCAAGCCCTGGCCCTGCGCCCGGAGCCGGTGGAGGTATCGCCTGAAATCCGCCTGTCGATCATCGAAATGCTGGTGGCCGTGGACAACCTGCTGGACGAACTCGGCCCCAAGACCCGCGCCATCTTTCTTGCCGTGCAGCTGGAAGGCCTGACCTACGGCGCCGCAGCCGAGCGCTTCGGCGTGTCGGTCACCACGGTGAAGAACCACCTGATCAAGGCCATGACCCGCTGCCTGCTGGCAGTCGAAGGCTGAACGGCATGGACATCAAGACGCTGGAAGCCGCTGCCACCTGGTACGTGCAGCTCAACGATGGCGACAGCAACGCAGCCCGTACCCACGCCTGGCGGCAATGGTTGCAGGCCAGCCCACAGCATGCCGCGGCCTGGGCCCGCGTTGAAAAGCTCCAGCAACAATGGGCCATGGTGCCGCCCCAGGCGGCACTGTCCAGCCTGGGCGCGGCTCAGGCGCAGCGGCGCGATGTGCTGAAAGTGCTGGGCCTGCTGCTGGCCATGGGCGGCGGTGGCTGGCTGGCAGCCGAGCAGGTGCCCTATCGCGCCCTGATGGCCCAACAACGTACCGGTACCGGCGAGCGGCGCGCCGTGCAACTGGAGGATGGCTCGCAACTGGAAATGAACGTGGATACCGCGCTGGATGTGCGCTTTGATGCGAAAGTGCGGACGATCCAGCTGTACCAAGGTGAAATCCTGGTGCGCCCGCTCGGCGATCTTCAGCAGCGCCCGCTCATCGTGCACACCGATGACGGCAGCGTCCTTGCACGCAGCACCGAGTTCAGCGTCCGCAAGCTTGTGCAGCAGACACGCGTGGGGGTGCTGCAAGCCAGCGTCGAGGTGCGTCCACAGCGCTACCCGGACCGCGTGCTGCAGTTGCAGGCCGGCCAGCAAGCAAGCTTTGACCCGCAAGACTTTACCGTGGCCCATGCCCTGCCAGCCGACTCCACAGCCTGGCTACAAGGCATGCTGAGCGTGAACGACTGGCGCCTGGGCGACTTCATCGAAGAGTTGGGGCGCTATCGGCCAGGCGTGTTGCGTTGTGCCCCGTCGATCCAGGCCATGAGCATTTCCGGGGCATTCCGCATTGATGACACCGACATCGCCTTGGCCAACCTGCCGAAAACCCTGCCCGTGAACGTGCGTTACCTGAGCCGCTACTGGGTCAGCGTGGAGCCTGCCTGAGCAACGGGTGAAAAAAACTTTCAGTGAAATCTTGCTGATTTCGATTCTCGTCCGTCCCTGACACAAGCCGCGACGACAGCGGCTCTCTGCCATGACTCGGAAGGATCACGTAATGCCCCACCTGCACCTCACCCCTGCAACCAAGCTGAGCCAGGCTGTGCGCCTGGTGTTGTTCGGCATGTCCCTGGCCAGCGCGCCAGCCTTGCTGCTGACGCCTGCCCATGCCATGGCCCAGAGCCAGGCTGCCTACCACGTCGCCGCTGGCCCGCTGGGCAACGCCATCACCCAGTTTGGCGTGCAGGCGGGTGTAACCATTTCGTTCGACACCGAGCAAACCCGCAACCTCAACAGCGCAGGCCTGCAGGGCAGCTACAGCGTCGAGGAGGGGCTGGTACGCCTGCTGGGCAACAGCGGCTTGCAGGCACAACGCCAGGGCAATGGCGGTTACGTGCTGGTGCCTTCGGATAACGGCACAGCGATGGAACTGGGGCCACTGAACATCGACGCCAACCGGCTGGACGCGACCAGCGAGGGTACTCAGTCTTACACCGCCCGCGCCGTGACCATTGGCAAGGGTGTGCACACCCTGAAGGAAACCCCGCAGTCGGTCACCGTCATGACCCGCAAGATGCTCGACGACCAGAACCTCAACACCCTGGAGCAGGTGCTGGACAAGACCCCGGGCATCACCATTTACGACTCACCCATGGGCGGCAAGTACTTCTACTCGCGCGGCTTCAACCTCGACGGCCAGTATCAGTATGACGGCGTCCCGCTGGACGTGGGCGGCAACTACGTGCAGGCCAACAGCTTTTCCAGCGACATGGCCTTCTATGACCGCGTCGAAATCCTCAAGGGCGCAGCCGGCATGATGAAGGGCTCCGGCTCCTCGGCCGGTGGCGTCAACTTCGTACGCAAGCGTGGCCAGGAAAAGGCCGCTACCACCGTCACCCTGTCTGCCGGCAGCTGGGACAACTACCGTGGCCAGGTGGATGTGGGCGGCCCGCTGAACGACTCGGGCACCGTGCGTGGCCGCGCCGTGGCAGCACTGCAAGACCGCCAGTACTTCTACGACACCGCCAAGCGCCAGGACCAGGTGCTGTACGGTGCCATCGACTGGGACGTCAGCGCCGACACGACCCTGGGCTTTGGCCTGGCGTACGAGGATGTGGATGCCACGCCGTGCTACCACGGCCTGCCCCGCTACGCCGATGGCAGCGACCTGAAGCTGTCCCGCTCCACTTGCCTGGGTGCCAGCTGGAACGACCTGCAAAGCCAGCGCATTACCGGCTTTGCCGATCTCAAGCACCGTTTCAACGAAGACTGGACACTGAATTTTGCCTCGGTCTACACCCACAACAATCAGAACATCGAATACGGTTACTCCGAAGGTTCGGTACCGGTCGGCGCCACCAGCGCCAGCATGGGCCGCTATGCCGGGCGCTTCGACTACGACCAGGACGACTACGGCTTCGATAGCTACGTCGACGGCAAGTTCGAAGCCTTCGGCTTGCAGCACGAACTGATCATCGGTGCCAACGCCAGCCGCCAGAAAACCCATGACTACTTTGCACTGATGGCGCTGAGCGGCAGCCAGAATCCGCTCGACCCCTCGGCAGACTTCCCTCACCCGGCGAAGGCTGATTACCTGGTCAGCCCCCTGCGTGGCGGTAGCATTCCAACCGACTCCACCACCACCCAGTACGGCACCTACGCCAACCTGCGCCTGAAACTGGCAGAACCACTGACCCTGGTGCTGGGTGCACGGGTGAGCTGGTACCGCAACAAGAGCGACTCCTACACTCAGCGCTATGAATACTGGGTAAACAACCGCAGCCAGGAAAACGGCCAGGTCACACCGTTCGCCGCCGTGCTGTACGACCTGAATGACCAGTGGACCGCCTACGCCAGCTACGCCGACATTTTCCAACCGCAGAGCGACAAAGTGAACGCCCAGAGGCAGCCCCTTCAGCCCAAGACCGGTGCCAACTACGAGATCGGCATCAAGGGCGAACTGCTTGAGGGTGCATTGAATACGTCATTCAACCTGTTCCGCACGATCGAGAATCACCGCGCAGAAACCGATTACATCGAAACCTGCCCGTCAGGCGACGGCTATTGCTACACCGACAGCGGCAAGGTCCGCGCGCAGGGTTTCGAAGCCGAAATCAGCGGCTCGCCCATCGAGCGCCTGCAACTGCTGGCGGGCTACACCTACACCCAGACCAAATACCTGAAAACCATCGAAGACACCGACCCGACCGAGCTGACCTTTACCTCCAGCTTCATCCCGCGGCACATGCTCAAGGTGTGGGGTGACTACCAACTGGGCGGCGCACTTGAACGCTGGACGCTTGGCGCCGGCCTGAACAGCCAGAGCGAAAACTTCCGCACTACCCGCGGTACCCGTGTCGAGCAGGCCGGCTATACCGTGTGGAACGGCCGCGTGCAGTACCGCCTGGACCAGAACTGGACGGTTGCCCTCAATGGCAACAACCTGTTCGACAAGAAGTACTACTCCACCATCGGCGCGCCGGCGTGGGGCAACTTCTATGGCGAACCACGTAACTTCATGGTGACGTTGCAAGGGGCGTTCTGAGGCTGACCAACCAGGGGGCATCGCGCAAGGCATCAGCATTGCTGTAGCCTTACCGCCTTGCCCTCGGGGCCTGAAAGGATGCGACGCGGGGTACGTCATTCACTTTCATTTCATTCCTGTCTACGATTGGGTCGAGGCGCTGTTCTGGGCGGATGAGCGATACCGGGCGCTGCAAGCGTTTGGCTGGACGCAAGCAGCGCAGCCACAGACTGATGGTGCCGAATTGACGCTGTTCATCTGGCGTGAGTTTTGTGAGCGCCCTGAGCCGCCAGCGGTACAAGGGTGCTCGGTGGATGAAGCCATTGCCTTGTTGCGCAGGGCATTCCCGGCAGGAAATCAAAAAACTTTGTAGTCCCCGCTGTCGCGCAGAAAACAAAGCCCGTGAGCGCACCGCTGTCCCTGTGGGAGCAACTGTCTTATTCAAAATCTTCAAGCTCGCGCAATCTCTGTGGGAGCGGGCAAGCCCGCGAACACCGGCAGAGCCGGTGCCATCCACTGCGTTGCCTGGTTCGCGGGCGCGCCCGCTCCCACAGGAATCTATTAGCCAATATGGAAATCACCCATGCGCGCCAACAAGGCCTGCCCCGTAGTCCTTTCATCCACGCTGCCTCGAAAAATCCTGCTGTTCCGCCACCCGCTGGCCGGTGTGCAACTGGTGAAAGGCACCATCGAAAAGGGTGAAACACCCGCCACGGCCGCCCTGCGTGAACTGAGTGAAGAGTCCGGCATCGCCAACGCCCAGGTTGTTCAAGACCTGGGCTGCTGGGATGCAGAGCATCTTGGCCAGGTGTGGTCGTTTCACCTGTGCCAGGTGGAGAATGCCCTGCCCGAGCAGTGGTCCCACCAGACCCAGGATGACCATGGCCACCTGTTCACGTTCTTCTGGGCCTCGCTCGACGAGCTACCCTTTGCCGATTGCCACCCGGTTTTTCAGCGTGCGTTGGCATTCCTGTGCGAGGCCCTGAAAACGCGTACGCCATTGATTTGAGCCATCAGAACCTGTAGCGGGCGGTAGCCAGGAAGTTGCGCGGTTCGCCAAAGAAGTTGCTGCCGGTCGTGGAACTGATCGACGAGTAGTAGCGCTTGTCGAACACGTTATTGAGGTTGAAGTTGAGTTGCAGGTTTTCGTTCACGTCAAAGCGGGTGAACATGTCATATAGCGTGTAGCCCCCCTGTTGCACGCCGTACTGGGTATAGGTCTGGCTCTGAGAGCGGACCGCGCCCCCCACTCGCCATTGGTCCATCACACCCGGCAACCGGTAGCTCGTCGTCAGCTTGAACAGGTTGGCCGGCAGATTGGTGCCGTAGCGTTTGCCTTTGGTGAATGAACCAATCGGGCTGTACGTGGTGTCCTTGATGCGTTCAGCCGTGTTGTAGGTGTAGCTGGCAGACATCTGCCAGTTTTCGGTTAATGCCCCCGTGACTTCAAACTCGACACCTCGACTGCGGATTTCACCTGCCGACTCGTAACAGAGGGTGGTGCCGCCTTGGCACTGGCTGGCCTGCAACTGATCAGGCAGGTTCTCCAGGTCGATCTGGAACAGAGCCACGCTGGTATTGAGCCGACCGCCAAAATGCTCACCTTTCAGCCCGATCTCATAGTTGGTGCCCTGAATCGGCTCCAGCAGGGTGCCGCTTGCGGTTTCCAGATTCTGCGGCTGGAAGATCCGTGTCCAGCTGGCATACACCGAGTAGGTATCGTTTAGGTCATACACCAGGCCGGCATACGGGGTAACTTCACGGGTTGCCTTGAAATGCGAGGCGTTCTTGATCTCCTGCTCATACCAATCGATACGCCCACCGACAATAAGCGTCAACGGCTCGGCGAGACTGATGCGCGCCGTGCTGTAGACCCCGCTCTGCTCAACTTCGGTCTGACGGTTGTACAGGGTCATGTCGACACCGACCGGTTTGGACACGGAGTCCGGGTCCCAGGTGATGGGGTTGAACAGTGCCAACTCATAATTGCCGTTCGTCACGAACGGGCCGCCACGATCATCCCAGTCACTTTCACGATGGCTGGCACCTACTACGAGCGTATGGGACCGCCCACCAAGCTCGAAGGGGCCGGAGAGGTAGCCATCGATGCTGGACTGGTCGCGCTCGTAGTCGTATTTGCCGCCACGCAACGACATGCTCGGGTTCCCGCTGGCATCTACCGATGGATTGGCGAGGAAGGTGCCCATCATGTTCATTTCACTGGTGATGTAGGTGGCGGCACCTTTAGCCTTCCAGCCGTTATTGAAGCGGTGCTCGATATCGGCGAATACCGTTTTGCTTTCCTTGTTCCAGTAGGACCAGGATGGGCTCATGCGGTCTGAGCGAGACACAGGCAGGAAGCTGCCGTCAGGGTAGGTACCCAGGCCATTCCAGTCGGCACCCGGGTTATTTTCATCACTGTAAGACAGGCCAAGGCTGACCGTGGTGTCGTCATTCAGGTCGGCTTCGAGAATGCCGTACAGCAGGGTGCGTTCATTGCCCGAATCATCGGTGAAGGCGTTCTTGTTCTGGTAGCTCAATACCGTTCGACCTCGCAGCGTGCCGTCGGTATTGAGTGAAGAGCCCGCATCGATTTCGAAACGGCGATTGTCCCAACTGCCAAGGCTGCCGGTAAGCATGACCTGTGGCTGAACCGTAGGCCGCTTGCGGATCAGGTTGATCGAGCCTGAGGGCAATCCGGCCCCCTCCATCAGGCCTGCCGCGCCGCGAACGATCTCGACACGGTCGTACATGGCCAGTGCCCCCGTGGACAACGACGCCTCTTCGTACGCAACGGGCAGGCCGTCGAACATGATGTTTTCGATGCCGAACCCGCGGGAATTGAAACGCGGCCGCTCGGCCCCCCACTGGGTCAGGGTCAAACCCGGCGCGTTCCTGACCACATCATTGAGGGTGGTCATGCCTTGGTCTTCAATGCGCTGGCGGGTGATGACCGACACCGACTGCGGGGTTTCGCGGACCGAGATCGGCAGCTTTGTCGCGGTCTGCATGGTACCGGTGGTGTAAGACCCGGTCTGCTCGCTGACCATGCCCAGCCCCTGCCCCTGAATGGTGGTTGCGCCCAACTGCACCGCCGCTTCGCTTTCGTTGCGTTGCTGCAGATAGGCGCGGTTGCCATCGGCCAGGACGAAACTCAGGCCGGTACCTGCCAGCAACTGCTGCAGCGCGCCACTGGCGGTGTACTCGCCGTTCACGGCGGTGCTGGTCTTGCCGCGGGTCAACGCACCGTCAGCGAACAGCTGGATGCCGCTGCTGGCGGACCACTGCGCGATCGCGTTTTCAAGCGGCTGAGCAGCAATGCTGTAGGTGCGGGTTTGCGTCTGCGTAGGGCTGGCCGCGTGTGCTTGCGGCAGGGCGGTAAACATGCAAACGCAGCTCAAGGCGCTGACCAGCAGCAAGGGCTTGATGGGGGTGCTAGGGGTGGGCATTCGAATTTCCAGTCCGTCCTGATGGCAGTACTCGCAACTCATTCTCGTTTGCGATCAACACTAATGACGGACCACCGGTAAAACACAACGACGCTGATTTTCAGTTTTTTTCAATCAGCGCTGAACGGGGCGAACCAAGGTCAGCCACGGGCCTACCGTGGTGACACGAATCGGCAGGATGACTTGCAGGCTCTGTAACGCCGCATCGACCTCACGCGCTTGCACTGCTGCCGTGACCCTCAGCTGGGCAAGGCTGCTGTCCGTCAGCAGCAGGTGCGCCCGGGAATAGGGCTGCAGGCGCTGCAACACCTGGGTCAATGGTTCGTCGCTGAACACCAGCCGTTGCTCACGCCAAGCCAGTTGCTGACCGGGATCAACCCGTCGCAATGCGCCGATACCCTGTGCGCCATAGTGCAAGGCCTGGCCCTCCCCGGCCTCGGCCTGCTGCCCCGCACGGCTGACCCGCACACTGTGCTCGGTCACCGTTACGTTCGCGCCGTCCTCCAGCACCTGTACGTCGAACGCGGTGCCCAAGGCGCGTACATCACCACCTGCTGCCTCGACAACAAAGGGCCGTGTCGGGTTGGGCGCCACCTTGAACCAGGCCTCGCCCTTGTGCAGAACAAGGCGCCGCTCACCCGCGCTATAACGCACATCCAGTGCAGATTGCGGCGCCAACTGCACGACCGAGCCGTCGTCCAGCGTCCAGCTGCGCACCTGAGCCACCTCGGTGCGGTAATCCGCCCAGCGGGCTGGCGAAAGGACAAGCACCGAAACTGCCAGCAGTACTGCCGCAGCACTGGCCAAGCCAAGCGAAAAGCGCCGGGGCCTGCGCTGACGCTGTGCTGAGCTGGCAGCCACATGGGCGTTGCCCGCCACCCCGGAAACACGCCACACCTGCTGGGCCCGCTGCCAGGCCACCGAGTGGCTTGGGTCAGCCTCAAGCCAGCGAGTAAAGGCTGCCTGCTCGGCCCGTGTTACACCCGCGTCCTGCAGGCGCACGCACCATTCAAGTGCCTGGTCCAGGGGGGTATCCGAATCGTGTTCGTTCATCATGACAGCGCGGGCAGGTGGCAGTGAAAACGTGCGCAGTGTAACCAGCCTTTCACGACATTGCCTTCTCGATGCGCTGCATGGCCTTTACCATCTGCGAAACCACGGTGCTTTTGGAAATACCCAGGCGCTCAGCGACCTGCTGGTGGTCCAGGCCGTCGATACGGCACAGGATGAACACTTCGCGGCAGCGTGGTGGCAGTTCGTCGATCACCTGCATGACCCGTTGCAGTTCACGGCTGAGTTCGTTCTTACGGGCCGGGTCGAGTTTGCCATCGGGGATCATCTCGACTACTACCGGATCGGCCTGCACCTCAATACCCAAGGCTTCGCGACGGCGTATGTCCATGCCCAGGTTACGTGCAATGCGGAAGATGTACGCACGTGGGTTGCCGATGCGCTCGCCCACCTTGCGGCTGGCCACCCGCAACCAGGTTTCCTGGGTCAGGTCCTCAGCCACGGTGACGTTGCCGAAGTGCCGCACCAAATAGGCTTTCAGCGCTTCGCGGTTCTCCAGGAACGTCGATGTCAACGGGTCGCGGTCTTGCGGCATTCGCCAAGCATCCTGCACAGCGGCGGGGAAATTGGCGGCACGGTAGCACTTGTTGCTAACGGTTCTCAACTACATTTCTAGCCTGGTTGCGCCTCGCAGATCGAGGAAGGCAGTAAGCGCACCTCACGATGCGCAGCAGAGGTGATCGCGGCTAGAGCCCGACAGTCACTTCACGCTCGCCCCCCATGTATTGCTCCAGGCGGCTACGCAACCAGCGTTCCGCAGGGTCGCTGTCGGTGGTGCTCAACCAGACCATGGCCAGCTCCAGTGCAGCCGCCTCGAATGGCAGCGTCTCGGCCTGCAGGTTGCCCCAGCGCTCCATGCCGTGCGCGGCGTAATCCGGGCAGCAGGCCAGCAGGTCGGTGCCTGCCAGAATCGCGGGCAACGAACTGAACTGCGGCACCGACAACACCACCTTGCGTTCGCGGCCGATCTCTTTCAGCCAGTCATCGACCACGCCGTGCGTGTTGGCGGTCGGTGATACCTGAACGTGCGGGCGGGTGCAGAACTCATCCAGCGACAAGGGCGTTGCTGACTTGTCGGCCCGTACTACCCTGCCCTGCATGGTCCGCAGCACCTTGCGTTTGGCGTTGGCCGGCAGCCCCTTGGTCTGGCTGATGCCCACCGTCACATCGCCCGCTGCCAGCAAGTCCGGGATGCGCCAGTAATCCACATGCTGCACAACCACCACTACGTTCGGCGCCTCTACGCGCAGGGCCCGCAGCAGTGGCGGCAGCAAGCCCGACTCCACGTCATCGGACAAACCGATACGGAACGTCATGTTGCTGGTGGCCGGGTCAAAATCGTGGGACAGGCTGAGGGCGATGGACATCGCATCCAGCGCCGGAGTGAGGTACTTGATCACTTCTTCTGCCCTGGCCGAAGGTTCCATGCGGTTGCCCACGCGGATCAGCAGCGGGTCGTTGAACATCGCCCGCAACCTGGCCAGCGCGGCGCTGACCGTGGGTTGGGCGATGAACAGTTTTTCTGCCGCACGGGTGAGGTTGCGCTCTTGCATCAGGGCTTCGAACACCACCATCAGGTTGATATCGGCTTTGCGCAGTTCGTTTCGGTTCATTGGCGCTCCCAGGCCATGCTTGTTTTGCGGGTACAGTTGCAGCATTGACAGTAATCCTGGTCGCGTCAAAGGTGCGGACTTGTACCGTTGGCGTCGGCCCTTTCGCGGGTGAACCCGCTCCCACAGAGAGATCGCATCAGGGCTTACAGGTGTTAGCCACAAGATATGCAGCGCCTGGGAGACCGAGCGCCGCACGCGCGGCGCTCGGTCTCCCAGGCGCTGAAGATGCTGTGGCGAGCACCTGGCAACCCTGATGCCATTGCCAGAAACCATAGAATCTCCCACAGGTACCGCACCAGGCTTGAGGGTAGTGCTGCACTTGTGGGAGCGGGTTCACCCGCGAAAGGGCCGGTACTGGCGGTCAATCTCTCAGGCCCGGCTCAGGCTGCATTGCCCCACACAACACAATCCGGGTACTCTTCCCGCCTCTTCCCTTCCGGCCTCCCTGCCGTGCACCGCCCAGGCGTTGATTCGCGAAGCGGTCATTCATGATGCCGACCCTTGCATGGCCGCCACTCACTCGCGCGCCCACCCGCCATCAATACATTCAGGATGACCTCATGATCATTCGCCAAGGCATCGCTGCCGACTACCCGCAGCTGCTCGACATCTGGCTGCGCGCCGTGCGCGCTACGCACCACTTTCTGCAACCCGCCGACATCGACGCGTTGCTGCCACAACTGCGCGATATCTACTTCCCGGCCGTCGAGTTGTGGGTAGCAGTCGACACGGATGACCAGCCGCAGGGCTTCATCGGTTTCAACGAGCATCACGTGGAAATGCTCTTCGTCGACCCCGACCTTCATGGGCAAGGCATCGGCCGCGCGCTGCTGGACTTCGGGCACCAATCGCGCACTGCAATGAGCGTCGACGTCAACGAGCAAAACCCGCAAGCTGTGGGCTTCTACCGGCATTACGGTTTCATCCAGACAGGCCGCTCACCACTGGATGGCGAAGGCCGGCCATTCCCGTTGCTGCACATGAGCTTGCCCACCCAGTCGTGATCAGGAATACATACCGCGATGGACCGCAAAGCCTCCCCAAACCGCCGTCCGACTGGGTCATTCGCAGCGCCTAGCCGGGTGGGATCGAGCGCATCGAAGGCGAATTCATCTGGCACGCACACCCGGAAACCGACGAAGCCTTTCTGGTGCTCGAAGGCACCCTGCGCATCGACCTGCCGGATGGCTGCGTGCATGTGCATCCGGGGGAGCTGTATGTGGTGCCCCGTGGCATCGAGCATCGGACGGCAGCCCAAGGTGAGGCGAAACTGATGATGATCGAGCCGCGAGGCGTTCTGAACACTGGGCATGAAGGGGGTGAGCGTACTGCCATGAATGATGTCTGGATCTGAAAAATATCGGCACCAAAGCTCATAGAATCCGAATCAGTAGCAATTTTTAATCTCTAAAAGCTTGCATAAAGCCAAAAAAAGCCACCCAAAGCCATTATCCTGCAACGCTTAGCAACTGGGCATCACTCAACCACCGTATAATCGGATCCAATACCGAGGATGCCCCGCATGCAAGCACTGGAAATGGACTACCGGCACGGCGATCAGGTCGCCAGCCACTGCCACGCCGAAGATCAGCTGATCTACGCCGCCAGCGGCGTGATGCGGGTCAGCAGCGACGGCGGTAGCTGGGTGATCCCCGGCGGGCACGCCTTGTGGATGCCCGCCGGGGTCAACCATGCCATCCGCATGGAGGGCGTGGTGTGCATGCGTACCTTGCTGCTTGAGGCACGCGTCGAGCGCTGCCAGGTGATCGTGGTGTCCGGCCTGCTGCACGAACTGATCCTGGCTGCCTCCCGCTTGTTTGACCTGCGTGACGGCCAACACGTGCGGGCGCTGATCCAGTGCGAACTGGCCACCGCCAGGCGCATCGATGCCTTTGTGCCGTTGCCGCAACAGGCGCGGCTGCGGGCCTGGTGCGAGCGCTTCCTGCAGGCCCCGGCCCAGGACCTGACCCTGGAACAATGCGGCGAGCAATTGAACATGAGTGCCCGCACTGTGGCGCGGCTGTTCCAGCGCGAGGTGGGCATGTCGTATGGCGAATGGCGCGCCCGGGCCCGGGTGATGCTCAGCCAGCAATGCCTGGCACAGGGCCAACCGATCCTGAACGTCGCACTGGAGCATGGCTACCAGAGCGCCAGCGCCTTTGCTGCCATGTTCAAACGCATACTCGGCTACGCCCCCAGCGACTGGCAGAACATTTCCACCCGCGGATACTGAAGCTCAGCTTGTCCCGATTGCGCGCAGGGTTGTCCCGCTTGCGGCAGCGATACCCGCCTCGCCCTCGTTAACCTCGCATCACCACCCTTCAAGCGACGTGCGTGATGCCTTTACTGCAATCATTCCCCTGCCCTGCCCGGCTTGGTGCCGCCCTCGGCATACTGAGCCTGCTTACAGCTTGCGCCCGGCAACCTGCGCCGATCGAGCCACCCGCCGCACTACAGGCAGACCCGCTGGCCAGCTTGCCGGCTGGCACCAGCAAGCAACCGCTTCCCGTACGCTGGTGGGCACTGTTCCAGGATCCACAGCTCGACCGCTGGGTGCAAAAAGCCCTGGCACACAACCAGGACCTGGCGCAGGCCGATGCGAATGTGCACGCCATGCTCGCTGGCATCGGCGAGTTCGATGCCAGGCGCTGGCCGTCCACTTCAGTGGAATTTGCCGCTACCTATGGCAAAAGCGCCGATGACCAGACCCTGGCCGAAGCCACCGACAGCCATGCGCCGTCTCAATGGCAATTCAACCCCGGTATCGAACTGGCCTATCAGGTAGATATCTGGGGCCAGGTGCGTGCCGCCATCGAGCGTGCTCGGGTACAGGCTGATGCCACCCAGGCCGCACGGGATCTGGTGCGCCTGCACGTGGTGGCGCAAACCAGCCGTGCCTATATCGACCAGTGTGTCTACACCGCCCGCCTGGATGCGGCCCGCCAGTCACTGCAATCGCTCGATCACAGCGTGCAACTCAGCACACGCCAGCGCCAGGCCGGCGTTGCCACCGCCCTGGACAGCGAGCGCCTGCTGGGGTTGCGGGAACAGGTGCGGGCACGGTTACCGATGCTGGAAGCCCGGCGGCAAATGGCGCTGTACGAACTGGGCATGCTCAGCGGTCAGGCCGCTGTGGCCGAGACGCACACCTGCGCGTCGATCCCTACGCTGTCGGCACCCTTGCCGGCTGGCGACGGCTGGCAATTACTTGAACGCCGCCCGGATGTGCGCCAGGCCGAGCGTGAACTGCAGGCCGCCTCGTTGGAAATCGACATCGTCCAGGCAGACCTGTACCCGAAGGTCAGCTTCGGCGCCTCGCTGACGTCCTCGGACCATCACCTTGCCAACCTGGGCGACAGCAATGCGGTGGTGTTCGGCATCGGCCCGCTGATCCGCTGGGAGTTCCCCAACGTCAAGGCCAACCGCGCTCGGGTTGCTAAAGCCAAGGCGTTGCAGCAGGCGAAGGTGGCCCATTACCACGGCGTGGCACTGAGCGCGCTGAAGGACGTGCGCCAGGCGCTGGCACGTTACGACGGTGAACGGCAGCGCTTGCAGGCGCTGGACGCGGCCCTGGCACACAGCCAGCGGGGGTTTGCGCTGGCCCAGGGCAATTATCGCGCCGGCACGGTTGACGGGCTGGCCCTGCTCGACAGCGAGCGCGAACTGATCCGCCTGCGGGCCAGCCATGTAGAAGCCCGAGGGCGGCTGGCACAGGCGCAGGTCAACCTGTTCCGCGCGCTGGGTGGGCGGTGGTAGCTCCAGATCACTACAAACGGGGCCGCTCTGCGGCCCTTCGCGGGCATGCCCGCTCCCACAAAAACTGCGCAACGCCTGAAGACAACGCCATCCCTGTGGGAGCGGGCTTGCCCGCGAAGGGCTGCGCAGCAGCCCCAAAAATCAAGTATGGAAATCGGACATGAATGCCGCCATAGAACAAACCGCCCCAGCCGAAACCGCACAGCAGGCCAGAGCCAGATCCCGTCGCCGCCTGGCCTGCATCGCCGGCGCCAGCGCCGCAACCATCACCCTGCTGGCCTTCACCAGCTACTGGCTCTCCACCGGCCGCTACCTGCAAACCACCGACGACGCCTACATCCGCGCCGACTGGGTGGCCTTGAGCCCGCGCGTGGCTGGCTACGTGACGAAGGTAGAGGTCGATGACGACCAACCGGTAAACGCGGGCGATGTGCTGGTGCGCCTGCAAGACCGCGACTACCAGGCGCGGCTCGACCAGGCCCAGGCCCGCGTGGCCGAAGCCCGGGCAGCACTGGCCGCCGCCCAGGCCAGCCAGCAGGTGGCGGCCGAACGCATCAACCAGCGCAAACAAGCCATCGTCCAGGCACAAGCAGCGGTGCACAGTGCCATTGCCGAACGCCAGCGCAGCGCGCTGGACATGCAACGCTACCGGGGCCTGGTGCGTGACGATGCCGCAACGGCCCAGCGCCTGGAAAGCGCCAGTGCCGCTGCATCCCAGGCTCAAGCTGCCGTGCAGGGTACGCAGGCTGCCTTGCGCGAACAGCGCTCCCAACTGGCCATGGCTAACGCCCAGGCCACTCAGGCTGACGCCGAACTGAAGCAACGGGAAGCGGCCTTGGCCCACGCACAGGCACGCCGGGTACTGGCCGAACAGGATGAACACGACACCGTGATCCGTGCCCCCATCACTGGCATCGTCGGCCAACGCCGCGTACGCGCTGGCCAGTACGTGGTACCGGGCCAGCCGCTGCTGGCTGTGGTGCCTGTGCAGCAGGCCTACGTGGTGGCCAACTACAAGGAAACCCAGTTGGCCCACATGCGGCCGGGGCAACCGGTTGAAATCCGTGTCGACACCTTCGCCGGTCAACCGCTGCATGGCCGGGTAGCCAGCTTTTCGCCGGCTTCGGGCAATGTCTTCGCACTGCTGCCATCCGACAACGCCACCGGCAACTTCACCAAGATCGTCCAGCGCTTCCCGGTGCGCATCCTGCTCGACAAACCGCTGGATGGCCCGCACGTGCTGCCCGGCATGTCGGTGGTAACCACCGTCGACACCCGCCCTGCCGAGGTTGCCGATGCCCACTGAACAACCGGTGCCACTGCGTGCCTGGGTGGCGGTGCTGGGTGGCCTGTTCGGCTGTTTCATGGCCGGCATGAACGTGCATGTCACCAGCGCCGCCCTGCCGGAAATCCGTGGTTCGCTGGGCGCCAGCTTTGAAGAAGGCTCGTGGATATCCACCGCTTACCTGGTGGCCGAAATCGTGATGATTCCGCTGACTGCCTGGCTGGTGGAAGTGTTCTCGCTGCGCCGGGTGATGTGGACCGGTTCGCTGATCTTCCTGCTGGCCTCGGTGGCCTGTTCCTGGGCCCCGAACCTGGAGGCGATGATTGCCATCCGGGTGGTCCAGGGCGCAGCGGGCGCGGTGCTGATCCCGCTGTCGTTCCAGCTGATCATCACCGAGCTGCCGGCCAGCAAGATGGCCATGGGCATGGCGCTGTTCAGCCTGGCCAACAGCGTGGCGCAGGCGGCCGGGCCCTCGATTGGCGGCTGGCTGACCGATGCTTATTCATGGCGCTGGATCTTCTACCTGCAACTGTTCCCCGGTATCGCACTGCTGCTTGCCATCGCCTGGTCGATCGAGGCCAGGCCGATGAAGCTTGAACTGTTGCGCAAGGGTGACTGGCTGGGCATTGCGGCCATGGTGGTGGGCCTGGGGGGCCTGCAGATCGTGCTGGAGGAAGGTGGCCGGCTGGACTGGTTCGGCTCGCCGTTCATCGTCGGCATGAGTGTGGTCGCTGCCATGGCCCTGGCGGTGTTCGTGGTAACCCAGCTGTTTGGCCAGCGCGCGTTCATCAACCTGCGTTTGCTGGGGCGCTACAACTTCGGCGTCGCCAGCGTGGCGATGTTCGTCTTCGGCGCGGCCACGTTCGGCCTGGTGTTCCTGGTGCCCAACTACCTGTCGCAGTTGCAGGGCTTCAGCGCGCACGACGTGGGGGTGTCGCTGATTGCCTATGGCGTGGTGCAGTTGCTGCTGGCGCCGTTGATGCCCAGGCTGATGGGTAGGACCAGTGCCAAGTTGATGGTTGCCAGCGGCTTCCTGATCATGGCGCTGGGTTGCTGGCTGGGCGCGAGCCTGAGCGCTGACAGTGCCGACAACGTGATCATCCCGTCCACGGTGGTGCGTGGCATCGGCCAGCCGTTCATCATGGTGGCGCTGTCGGTGCTGGCAGTGGCCGGGCTGGACAAGCGTGAGGCTGGCTCGGCTTCGGCAGTGTTCTCCATGCTGCGTAACCTGGGCGGTGCCATTGGCACGGCCGGGTTGACGCAACTGGTGGCGACCCGTGAGCGCTTTCACAGTGAACGCATTCACGAGCAGGTGACGGTATTCGAGCCTGGTGTGCAGGAACGGCTCAACCAGACAGTGCAAAGCTGGTTGCCGCACCAGCAGCAGATGCTGGAGGGGTTGGCAGCCACCATTCGGCGGGAGGCGTACCTGATGGCTTACAGTGATGCGTTTTACCTGGCGTGCCTGGCGCTGATCGGGTGTGCATTGGCGGCGTTGCTGCTACGGACCAGGCAAGACAGTTGAATGCTGGGGGCGCTTTGCGCCCCTTTCGCGACACAAGGCCGCTCCTACAGGGGATCGCGTATTTCTGTAGGAGCGGCCTTGTGTCGCGAAAGGGCTGCAAAGCAGCCCCAAAATCTGTCAGGCAACCGAGTACATCAAAGTGCTGCCCCAGGCGCCCTGCCCAGCACCCGCGAATACTCCTCACGCGCGCTCTGCTCGGTAAACTCGCCCGCCCATTTGGCAACCACCACCGTCGCCACGCTATTACCGATGGTGTTGCAGGTAGCCATGGCCATGGACATGAAGCGGTAAACGCCAAACAGTAAAGCCAGGCCTTCCACCGGCAACACGCCAATGGCGGTCACCGTGGCGGCGAACACCACGAAGCTGCCACCCGACACGGCCGCCGCGCCCTTGGAGGTCACCAGCATGATCGCCAGGATGCCCAGCTGCTGCTCCCAACCCAGCGGCACACCGTAGGCGTTGGCAATGAAGAGTACGCACATCGACATGTAGATCGAGGTGCCATCCAGGTTGAAGGCATAACCTGTCGGCAGCACCAGGCCCACGCTCTGTTTCGAGCAACCGAAGCGTTCGAGCTTTTGCAGCAAACGCGGCAGTGCGCTCTCCGACGAAGCAGTCCCCAGCACGATGAAAATCTCGTCCTTGATGTACTTCAGGAAGCGCCACAGGCTGAACCCCGACAACCGGCACACAGCACCCAGCACCACGAACAGGAAGAAGGCGACCGCCACGTAGAACATGAGCACAAGGTTGGCCAGCGACATCAGCACCGCCGAGCCGTTGCTGCCCACCGCATAGGCCACCGAGCCGAACGCACCCAGCGGGGCGAACTTCATGATCAGGTTGATGAACTCGAAGAAGCACTCCGACACCCGGTTCAGGCCGTCCTCGATCACCGCCCGGCGCTCCTGTTTCAAGGCCAGCAAGGCAAAGCCGAACAGCACGGCGATCACCAGCACCTGCAACAACTGGCCACCGGCAAAGGCCCCCACGAAGTTGTCGGGGAAAATGTTGTAGATGAAGTCCATGGTCGAGGTCGGCGCATGGCCTTTGGCAACGGCAGCACTGGCAGCCGCCGATGCGGCGCTGCTGGCATGTGCGCCGTGCATGCCCGAACCGATGCTGATCAGGTTGCCCCACAGCAGGCCCAACGCCAGCGCCAACGTGGACAGCAGTTCGAAGTACACCAGTGCGCGCCAGCCGACTTTGCCGACCCGCTTGATATCACCGGCCGAAGCAATGCCATGGACCACGGTGAAGAACACCAGCGGTGCCACAGCGGTCTTGATCAGTTTGAGAAAGATGTCCCCCAGGATCTTGAACTTGGCAGCAAGCTCGGGGGCGAGGAAACCGAAAGCGATGCCCAGCAGCATCGCGGCAAGCACCTGGAAAGTCAGGTCCTTGTACAGCGGCTTTTTCGAAGTGGAAGCCATGGTAGCGTTCTCATTGTTATTGTACGTAAACTCAGGTCGTGGCCCGGGCGTGCCGGGCCACGGGCGTATCAGCGGGCAACGGCACCCGGGCGGGCCAGGGCCTGGTCAACCATCTGCGGCGCCAGGCCCAGGTAGTTGGTCGGGTCGCACAGCTGCTCGAGCGTCGCCAGGTCCAGGCGCGCGGTGGCTTCACCCTGGGCCTTCAAGGCTTCCAGCAGGCTGATGCCCTGGTCGTTGGCCATACGGCAGGCGGCATACACCACATCGTGCGCCACCTGGCGGCCCAGCGCCGGGGCCAGGCCCATCATCACCGCCTCGGCAACGATCAGGCCCTGGGTCATGTCCAGATTCTTGCGCATGCGCTCGGTACGTACGTCCAGGCCGGCCAGCATGAAGCGCGCTTGCGCCAGCGAGGCACCGGTCAGGGCGAAGGCTTCAGGGACGGCGATCCATTCGGCCTGCCACGGGCCGGTGGAGCGCTCGAAGTCCTGGATCATGGCGTCGAGCATCAGCCCGGCCTGCTGGCGCACGCCCTTGGCGGCGGCGTACATCAGCTCGCACGAGATCGGGTTGCGCTTTTGCGGCATGGTGCTGCTGGCGCCACGGCCCTTGACGAACGGCTCGTAGGCTTCGCCCAGTTCGCTGGTCATCATCATCATGATGTCCAGTGCCACCTTGCCCAACGAGGCGCTGACCAGGCCCAGGAAGTTCAGGGTTTCGGCCAGGCCGTCACGGGCCACGTGCCAGGTGGCTTGCGGCACGCCCAGGCCCAGTTCGGCCATCAGCGCGGCTTGTACTTCCAGGCCTTTGTCGCCCAGCGAGGCCAGGGTACCGGCAGCACCGGCGAACTGCCCCACTTCCACTCGCGGGCGCAGTTCCACCAGGCGCTCGGCATGGCGGTCGAACATGCTCAGCCACACCGCGCACTTGTAGCCGAAGGTGATCGGCAGCGCGTGTTGCAGGTGGGTGCGGCCAGCCATCGGCGTATCGCGGTAGCGCAGCGCCAGTTCGGCCAGCAGGCCACGCACGGCCTGGATATCACGTTCGACGATGGCCAACGCGGCGCGCACCTGCAATACCACGGCGGTGTCCATGATGTCCTGGGTAGTCGCCCCCCAGTGCACGTAGCGGCCAGCCTCGCCACACAGCTTCGACAGCTGCTCGACCAGCGGCAGGATCGGGTAACCGACGATTTCAGTCTCGTGCTGCATCAGCGCCAGGTCCAGCGCCTCGTAACGCGACAGCTCGGCAATCTGCACGGCGGCTTCGGCAGGGATCACGCCGCAGCGGGCTTCGGCCTTGGCCAATGCCACTTCCACTTCGATGTAACGCTCGATCAGCGATTTGTCGGAGAACACCGCACGCATTTCGGCGGTGCCGAACATGTCGCGGAACAGGGTGGAATCGAAAACGGTGGTGGACATGGGCAGGGATCCTGAAATGTTATTTTTTGACCGGACATATTGTTTATGTCCGTACATAATTCTTGCCCTGTCGCTGTTACACTGTCAACCGATGAAATTTGCGAGACAGACCAAAGGTATGAACCCGACCCGCTACACCACCGTGGCAAAGGACTTGATGGAAGGCATCGCCAGCGGCCGTTACCCGGTTGGCAGCCTGCTGCCGACCGAGTTCGAGCTGTGCGACCTGTACAGTGTCAGCCGGCACACGGTTCGCGCGGCGATCGACCAGTTGCTCAACCAGGGGCTGGTGTCGCGGCGCAAGCGTGTGGGCACCCGGGTCGAGGCCAGCAGCCCGCGCGGCGGTTATTCGCAGTCGCTGGCCAGCGTGGCCGACCTTGCCCACCTGGCCGAAACCCAGCAGCGGGAAATCCAGGACGTGCGCCACTTCGTGGCCGATTTGAGCGAAGCGGCGCGGCTTGGGCTGGTGCCGGGTGAGCACTACTTCTGCGTGTCGAGCATTCGCGTTGATCGCGCGCACAATGCGGCGCCCCTGTGCTGGACCGATGTGTACGCGCAGCGTGACTATGCCGAGGTGATCGAACGGGCCCGCGAGCACCCCGACCAACTGATCGCAGGCTTGATCGAGCAGCACTATGGCCGGGCGATCGCGGTGGTCGATCAGCAGGTGCGGGCAGTGCTGCTGACCACGGAAATGGCCCGGGCGCTGAAGGCCGAAGCGGGCTCACCGGGGTTGAAGATCATTCGCCATTATCGCGAGGAGAATGGTGATTTGATGGCGGTGTCCGAGACGGTGCACCCGGATGACCGCTTTACCCTGGTGACCCAGATGCGCCGGGATCGCTCGCCCGCCTGATTCAGTCCCAACGGCGCGCACAATCTCTGTAGGAGCGGCCTTGTGTCGCGAAAGGGGTGCGAAGCGCCCCCAGAATCGTCGCCTCACTGCAAGATCGCCGGGGCCGCTTTGCGGCCCTTTCGCCACACAAGGCCGCTCCTACAGGATCCCAAGTTGCCTGTCGGCATCGATTAATTGCCGCCCGCGCACCGTTGTCAGCCTGTGATCCCGCGCCAGCCAGGCATAGATCGTCGGCAGCACGAACAAGGTAAACAACGTCCCCACCAGCATCCCGCACACAATCACCACCCCCAGCCCGAAACGGCTGTTGGCCCCGGCACCGCTGGCGAACAGCAGCGGCAGCACGCCGAAGGTCATCGCCGCCGTGGTCATCAGCACCGGCCGCAAACGTATCTGCGCAGCGCGCACGATAGCCTCGGCGCGGGCCAGGTTGTCACGCACCTGAATCTCGTTGGCGAACTCCACCATCAGGATGCCGTGCTTGCTGATCAGCCCGATCAGTGTCACCAGGCCGATCTGCGTGTAGATGTTCAGCGTGGCCCACCCCAGTGCCAGCGGCAGTAGTGCACCACAGATCGACAGCGGCACGGTCACCAGGATGATCAGCGGGTCCACCAGGCTTTCGTACTGCGCCGCCAGCACCAGGTAAATCACCACCAGCGCGGCAAGAAACGCCCACATCAGGGCAAAACCTTCCTGCACGTACTGGCGTGATTCCGATTGCCAGTCGTGGCTGAAGCCAGGTGGCAACGCACTGGCCAGTTTCTCGAGAAACGCCACGGCATTGCCCATCGATACACCCGGCGCCGGGATCGCCTGCAAGGTACTGGCATTCTGCTGGTCAAATTGCAGCAGGCGATTGGGCGCAACCTCGATATCCAGGTGCACCACCGTGGCCAGCGGCACCAGGCTGTCGTCTTCGGCGCGCACATACTGGCGATTCAGCGCTGCCGGCGTCAGGCGTTGGTCCTGAATGCTCTGCGGGATAACGTCGTAGGAACGCCCGAACAGGGCGAAGCGATTAACGTATTGCTCGCCCACCAGCACGCCCAGCGACTCGCCGATGGCCTGCATGCTGATGCCCAGGCTGGCTGCCTTGGCCCGGTCGATGCGCACCTTCACCACCGGGTTGTTGTAGTCCAGGTCACTGTCCACCACGGCGAACAGGCCGCTGTCGCGGGCACGCTGCTTGAGGGCTTCCATGGTCTGGTAGAGCTCAGGGTAATCCCCGGCACTGCGCAGCACCATCTGCACCGGCAAGCCACCGCTGGAGCCCGGCAGCGAGGCCACCTGGAAGGCAAAAATGCTGCTGCCTTCGATGTCCGCTACCGCCTGCTGAAGTTGCGCCTGCACCTGCGCAGCCGAGCGCTCGCGGGCCTGCCAGACACTGAGGTTGATGCCGCCAAAGCTTGCGGCCGGGCCGTCGGTGCCGTTGATGATCCAGGTGTCGGTGGTTTCGGCAATGGACTTCATCACCTGGTCGAGCTTCAGCGCAAAGCGTTCCGCATAGTCCAGGCTGGCATGCTGCGGCGACTTGATGGCCGTGAGCACCGCCGCCTGGTCCTCGGGGGGTGCCAGTTCGCGCTGTGGCAGCAGGTACAACCAGGGCAGGCTCAGGCACACCAGCAGTGCCACGCCGCCACTGATCCAGCGATGCGACAGGGTGTAGGCCAACACCCGCCCGTAAGCCCCGGTCAGCGCCCCGAACACACGGTCCGCCAGGTTGGCCATTGCGCCGTGCTGCTGACCGGGTTGCAGCAGCAGCGAGCACATCACCGGCGACAAGGTAAGCGCCACCACGCCAGACACGATTACCGCCCCCGCCAGCGTCAGGGCGAATTCGCGGAACAGCGTACCGGTCAGCCCGCCCATCAGCCCGATCGGCGCATACACCGCCGCCAGCGTGAGGGTCATGGCAATCACCGGCCCGGCAATTTCCCTCGCACCCGCCAGTGCCGCAGCAACCGGCGACTTGCCCTCTTCGATATGGCGGTGCACGTTCTCCACCACCACGATGGCATCGTCTACCACCAGGCCGATGGCCAACACCATCGCCAGCAAGGTCAGCAGGTTGAGGCTGAAGCCGAACAGCAGCATCAAGCCTGCGGCGCCGAGCATCGACAATGGGATGGCCACCACTGCAATCATCACACTGCGCAGCGAGCCCAGGCACAGCCAGATCACCAGCACCACGATCAGCATCGCTTCTACCAGCGTGCGCAGCACCTCGTGGATGGAGGCGTCGATGAACCGTGCGGTCTCGTACGCCAGCGCCACATGCACACCCGGTGGCAGGGTCTGCTGAATCTGCGGCAGCAGCTGGCGAATGCCCTCGACAATCACCAGCGGGTTGCCGGCCGGCGTGGGGAACAGGCCAAGGTGCACGGCCGGCTTGCCGTCCATGGTGGCACTGGTCTGGGTGGCCGCCGCACTCAGCTCGACGGTGCCGACATCGCGCAGGCGCACCAGGTCGGTGCCCGCGTTACGGATGATCAGCTCGCGAAAGTCCTCGACCCGGGTGAGGTCGGTGTCTACCTGGATATCGGCCAGCACATACTGCCCGCGCACCTGGCCCGGTGTTGCCTGGTAGTTGTTGGCACGCACCGCCTGCGCCACATCGGCTGCCGTCACCCCGCGCCCGGCCATG
Organism: Pseudomonas sp. NPDC089547; assembly: GCF_050280665.1. Taxonomy (NCBI): domain Bacteria; kingdom Pseudomonadati; phylum Pseudomonadota; class Gammaproteobacteria; order Pseudomonadales; family Pseudomonadaceae; genus Pseudomonas; species Pseudomonas sp. NPDC089547. Next base: position 32,801 of record NZ_JBNNVS010000020.1, read on the forward strand.
CGCTCGCTGTCCAGCCACAGGCGCATCGCCAGGCGCTGCCCGCCAAACGACTGCACCTTGGCTACGCCATCGATGCCGGAGAACTGCGGTTCCACTACCCGCGACAGGTAATCGCTCAACTCGGGTATCGACAGGGTATCGCTGGCAAAACCCACGTAGGCCACAGCGGTGGAGTCACCTGCCGACAGTTCCACCACCGGGTCGTAGGCCTTTTCCGGCAGGCGATAGCGCACCTGGTTGACCTTGGCCATGGTCTCGGCCAACGCCTGGGTCGAATCGCGGTTCAGCACCATGCGCAGGGTGATCAGGCTGCGCCCCTGCTGCGACGACGAGGACAGGTAGTCGATGCCCTCCACCGATGACACCGCCTGGGTAATCGGCTGGGTCACGAAGCCTTGCATCAGCTCGGCGGAGGCGCCGGGGTACTCGGTGCTGATGGTGATGGTCGAGCTTTCCAGCAACGGGTACTGGCGGATCGGCAGCTTGCCCATGGCAAACAGCCCCAACAGGATGATCAGGCTACTGACCACCAGCGCCAGCACCGGGCGGCGCACAAAGAGATCGGTAAACTTCACGGCTGCCGCCCTCCCAGGTTGGCCTGGAGGCTGTCCTGCGCCACCGGTTCGACCGGCATGCCATCGCTCAGCTTAAGCTGGCCGGACACCACCACCCGGTCACCTGGCGCCAGCCCGGAGGTCACCTCCACCCGCCCCTGCCAGCGCGCACCGGTGGTAACCCGCACTCGGCCGACCCGGGTGCCATGTTGCGCATCCTGGGTCGCAACGAACACTGTCTGCCCATAGGCGGTGTAGGTGATTGCGGTTTCCGGCACGGCCAGCACGGTAGACGGCTGCGCAGCATCCAGGCGCACACTGGCGTACATGCCCGGCTGCAACTGCCCGTCCGGGTTCGGCAGGGCTGCCTGCACCTGCACCAGGCGCGCCTTGCTGATAACCGGGTCGACCGCCACTACCTGGGCCTGGAAACCTTGGCTGCGCACGGCATCCACACCCAGTGCCAGCACCTGCCCGACATGCACGTCGGGCGCAGCCTGCTCGCCCAAGGAAAAGTTGACATGCAACTGGCGGGTGTCTGCCAGGCTGACGATGGTCTCGCCAGCGCCCAGGTATTGGCCCTGATGTACCCGACGGATGCCGAGCTTGCCGGCAAACGGCGCACGGATGGCCTTCTGCGCAATCAGCGCCTCGACGTGCTGCAACTCGCCACGGGCCACATCCACGGACGTGGCCGCGTTGTCGAACAGCTCTTGCGAAACGGCATGCATTGCCAGCAGTTTGCGGCTGCGCTGCAACACCACCTCGGCGTTGCGCAGCTTGGCCCGCAACTGCACGCGCTGGGCCTGCTCCGGCGCGTCATTGAGTTGCACCAGCACCTGCCCGGCCGTTACCGCCTGCCCCGACTCGAACGCGATGGCGGTAATGCGCCCTGCCACCTCCGCCGCCACCTGCACCTGGTTGACCGCCTCAAGCTCCCCCGAGGCAAAGTTCTGCCGCGCCACCTGCACCTGTTCGGCGGTGGCCAGCGCCACCTTGGTTGCAGGCCACGCCGCCGTAGCGGGTGGTGCCGAACCACTACCTACCAGCGCATAGGCAGCGGCCAGCACACCTGCCACAGCGCCGGTGCAGGCCAGTAACGTCCTTTTGTTCATGCAGTGCTCCGATCATCAGGAAAGCGGTTGCGGGGAAGGTCGGGCAGGACTATAAGAGCTCAACTTAACTTGAGGTCAACAGGCATGGCAGCGGACAACACGCGGATGCTCACGGTAGGCGAAGTGGCCAAACGCAGCGGCGTGGCGGTGTCTGCGCTGCACTTCTACGAGTCCAAGGGGCTGATCGCCAGTGTCCGCACTGCCGGCAACCAGCGCCGCTTTCCCTCACTGGTACTGCGTACGTTGGCGATCATCAAGGTGGCGCAACGCACCGGTATTCCGCTGGAGGAGATCAAGCAGGCGTTCAGCCGTTATGCGCCCAACAGCAAGCTCACGGCAGCGCAATGGGGCGAGATGTCCACGGCCTGGCGCGAAGACCTGAACGCCCGCATCCGCACGCTGGAGGCGCTGCGCGACAGCCTGGACAACTGCATTGGGTGCGGCTGCCTGTCACTTGAAGATTGCCCGCTGCGCAACCCAGAGGATGTGCTGGCTAAAGAAGGAACCGGGGCGCGGATCCTTGAGAAGAAAGCGCGCTAGCCTCGCCCTCTCAAGCAAAGTGCGATTCCTTGTAGGAGCGGCCTTGTGTCGCGATCGGGCTGCAAGGCAGCCCCGGCAATTTGTGCGTCCTTGCTGAAACCCTGGGGCCGCTTTGCGGCCCTGTCGCGACACAAGGCCGCTCCTACAGGGACGGCGTGACCTGAAGGCGACAAGCAATCGTTTGGAACCATTGCGACCTGCCAACGCCCTAACCCTGTGCCGTTAACCCAAGCCGCTTACAGGAAGGAACTAAACCATCATGAAACGCGAACAGATCGAAGGCGTTGCAGAGAACCTTGCAGGCAAGGCGCAGAGCGCTGTAGGCAGACTGGTCGAAGACCCCGCGCTGGAAGCCGAAGGCGATGCGCGTCAGGCCGCAGGCCAGGTGACCAAAACCTATGGTGATGCCCTGGACACGGTGTCTTCGTTCGTCAAGGAAAAACCGTTCGCCGCACTGGCCATCACGGCTGCTGCCACGCTGCTGGTGTCTCGCCTGCTGCGCCGCTGAACAGGGCACCGCAAGCAGGGCCAGGGCCGGGTATGCCATCCGGCCCGCGCCATCACCAGAGGGCGATATCGTAGGTAAGGTACAAGCGATTGCTGTCGCGCCCGCGGGCAAAGTCCGAACGGTAGACATAGTTGCGTAACTTCACGCCCAGCCCTTTCAGCGGCCCGCTCTGCACCACGTAGGCAATCTCAGCATCACGCTCCCACTCCTTGATGCCCGCGGCACCCGAGCGGCCATTATCGCCACTCAGGTATCGCGCCATGAAAGTCAGGCCCGGCACACCTGCTGCCGCAAAGTTGTAGGCGTAGCTGGCCATCCAGGTCTTTTCCTCTTCCTCGATGAACTTGCCGATACCCACGTTGCTGAACGAATACACCGTCGCACCGCTGATGTACGGCAACCCAGCCTCGCCATTGAGCACCTGGTAGCCCGCGCCGACGGTATGGCCGGAGTGCGCATACGCCACCTGGCCGCTGAGCATGTCGTTGTCGATGGCACCGCCGTAGGCCGTGCCGCTGTCACGGCTTTTGAAGTAGCGCAGGTCAGTGGTCAGCACCCCACCGGCCAGCGGCAGGTCATGCACCAGGCCGATGAAGTCCTGGCGGTAGAAGTGCTCAAGCCGGCCATGGAAGTAGCTCAGGCGCAGCGGCTTGCTGACGCTGTACTCAGCACCTGCAAACGTGAAATCCCCCGACTTGGTACCGCCGTAGCCGTCCAGATACAGGCCTGTGCTGTCGGCTGAGTCCCGCTGCTTGAAGCGGTCCAGGTGACCGGCGCTCAATGTCAGCCCGTCGATATCCGCACTGGTCAGCTGCGTGCCCTGATACGTCTGCGGCAGCAGCCGCGCATCGTTGTAGACCAGCACCGGCGTCCTGGGCAGCAAGGTGCCGTGCTTGATCACCGATTTGCCCAGACGCGCCTTGGCTGTTGCCCCGGCGCTGGCGAACTCCTGCGCCGCCCGGCCATCGTCATGCACCGGCAAAAGGCCCGTGCCACTGCGCCCGCGACCGGAGTCGAGCCGGATCCCCAGCAGGCCCTGGGCATCAATCCCCAGGCCCAGCGCGCCTGGCGTGTACCCTGACTGGTAGTCGAGCAGAAAGCCCTGTGCCCACTCGACCCGCTCACTTTTGGCAGTCGCGGCGGCGCGTGCACTCATGCCCTGCTCATCACGGAAGTTTTCATTGAAGTAGACATTGCGCAGCTGCAACTTGAGCGTGCTGTCTTCGATAAAACCAGCCGCGCCGGCAACAGGCAGCCAGCCGCAGAGCAGGCCACAGGTGGCCCCACGGAATACAGCTCGGGACATGATCGGTACTCTATTGTTGTTATTTGAAAATGTGCAAACAGGGCTCAGACGAAGAACGACAACGCACCTGTAAGCAGGGCCAGCGCGGTGATCACCAGCGAGGTGAGTACGGCCCATTTGAAGGTGGCCTTCTGGAAGTCACCGATGTCACGGTCGACCATGCCCACCAGCAGCAGCGTCGAAGCCACCAGCGGGCTCATCAGGTGCACCGGCTGGCCGAGGACCGAGGCGCGGGCAATTTCCAGCGGGTCGATGCCATAGGCCGCTGCGGCGTTGGCCAGGATCGGCACCACGCCAAAGTAGTAAGCGTCGTTGGACAGCACGAAGGTCAGTGGCATGCTGGTCAGCGCCACCACCAACGGGAACCAGTGGCCCCATTCTTCGGGAATCCAGTCCACCAGGGTTTGCGCCAGCGCGTCGACCATCTTGGTGCCCGAGAAGATCCCGGCAAAGATACCCGCAGCAAACACCAGCAGCACCACGGTCATGGCGTTACCCGAGTGCGCCAGAATGCGTTCTTTCTGCAACTCCAGCTGCGGGTAGTTGACCATCAACGCGGTAACAAAGCCGATCATGAACAGGATGGCGGCATGCATCAGCCCCATCACCAGCGCCGTCATCACGGCAATCACCAGCAGCAGGTTCACATAGGCCAGCCGCGGGCGCTTGTGCGGGTTGTCGCCGAGGATTTCCTTGATGTAGCAGTTGCCACCGCCAGACTCCAGCGCGATGTTGCCGATGCGACGGCGTTCGGTGCGCCCCAGCAGAAAAGCAGTGAACACCACCCAGGCTGCACCGCCGATCATGGTCGGCAACATCGGGATGAAGTATTCGCTGGCGTCCAGCCCGAGCGCGGCGATGGCCCGCGTGGCCGGCCCGCCCCAGGGGCTCAAGCCGCTCATGATGCTCAGCGACAGCATGGCCACGGTGGCCAGGATCATCGGGTTCATGCCGATGCGCTTGTACAGCGGCAGCATGGCCGCACAGGTGATCATGTAAGTGGTGGTGCCGTCACCGTCCAGCGCCACCAGCAGTGACAACAGCGCCGTACCGATGGCGATCTTGACCGGGTCGCCATTCACCCGTTTGAGGATCTTGCGGATCAGCGGATCGAACAGGCCGGCGTCGATCATCAGGCCGAAGAACAGGATGGCGAACAGCAGCAAAGCGGCCGATGGTGCGACCATTTTCAGGCCGTCGAGCATCATCTTGCCCAGCTCGGGGGCAAACCCGCCGATCACGGCAAAAACAATCGGGACAACGGTCAGCGCAACGATAGGCGACAGGCGCTTGCTCATGATCAGGTAGGTGAACGTCACCACCATGATCAGGCCCAGGAGTGCGAGCATGGTCTTTCTCTCTTGTTTTTATTGTGCGTGGCCGCCCGCGGGCAGGCAGCCCCCTACCCCACTCGGCATCGCGGTGATGTCGAGTGGAATTTTAAGTCAGGCGTGGGTGTAGCGGCGGCCAATCAGACGTGGCGGTGTGGCTCTGCGGGCCAGTCGACCTGAGCAGGTGCGGGTGAAGCCGGCTGCGCTGGTTGCCCGCCATCGAGGGTGTGCAGCAGGGTAGCCCGATCACAGGCACTCTCGGACAGCGAGATCACCACGGTGGCCACCGCATTGCTGGCAAGGCTGGTAAGGGCGCGGGCCTCGGACATGAAGCGATCGATGCCAATCAACAGGGCCAGGCCAGCCAGCGGAATATCGTGGATCACGGTCAGGGTCGAGGCCAGGGCGACAAACCCGCTGCCTGTCACCCCGGCGGCACCTTTGGACGACAGCAACATGATCGCCAGCATGGTCAGTGTCTGCCCCAGGGTGATATCGATATTGCAAGCCTGGGCGATGAAGATGGCCGCCAGTGACAGGTAGATGGCTGTGCCATCAAGGTTGAACGAGTAACCGGTTGGCAACACCAGGCCGACCACTCCTTTCTTGCAGCCCAGCTTTTCGAGCTTTTCCAGCATGCGTGGCAGCACTGGCTCGGTGGACGAAGTACCCAGCACCACCAGGAATTCTTCGCGGAAATAGCGCAGCAGTTTCCACAGGCTGAAGCCGTGGGCACGGCAGATGCCCCCCAGTACGACCAGTACGAAGAATGCGCAGGCGATGTACAGCGTACCTACCAGCTTGGCCAGGGCTCCCAGCGAGGTGATGCCGTATTGCCCCACGGTAAAGGCCAGCGCACCGAAGGCGCCCACCGGCGCAAAGCGCATCAGGTAGCCGAAAATGCGGAATACCATGGTCGAGGCCGACTCCAGCACCTCCAGCACGGGCTTACCCTTGTCACCCATGGACGACAGGGCAAAACCGCTGAGCACGGCAATGAACAGCACCGGCAGCACTTCACCTTTGTTGAAGGCGCCGATGAAGGTGTCGGGAATGATGTGCATGAAGAAGTCCACCACGCCCAGCTTGGCAGCCGAGGCCGTGTACTGGCTGAGGCCTTCGGTACTGAGGGTGGCAGGGTCGATATTCATGCCTGCACCTGGCTTGAACAGGTACACCGCCGCCAGCCCTATCACCAGGCTGACCACCGTCAGGCCAAGGAACAGCAGCAACGTCTTGCTCATCAGGCGCCCCAGCGAGCGCTTGTCGGTCATCCCGGCGATGCCGGTGACGATCGTGCAGAACACCACCGGGGCGATCATCATCTTGATCAGCTTGATGAAGGCATCGCCCAGCGGCTTGAGTGCAACGGCCTGTTGCGCCCAGAAGTGGCCGACCAATACACCCAGCAGCACGGCGCAAAGGATCTGGAAGTACAGCGATTTGGCGAGTTTCATGAGGCATCACCGTTGTTGAAATTGTGCGGATGCGCTTGGGTGAATGTACGAGCGTGTGGCTACCCTGCCAGCCTGCGCAAGGTAGGGGCGTAGACAAAGCCTGAGAACAGCCGCCGGGCGGTGCGTACTACCGAAACCTGGGTGGTCTTGCCGTCGGCACCACTGCGCGACAGCGCCACATCGATGCCACCGCTCGGATGCTCCAGGCGCACCTCGGTCAAGGGTTCGGCACCCTCGCCCAGCAGGTCGCCGATGACCGTACCAGGGCTGATACAGGCCGTTGCCAGCCCGACTGCGCCCGTGATGGCCAAGGCGCGGTGGCAGTTGTGCGGCATGAAGTACCGCACCTGCAACGTGCCATCGTACCGTGGCGCCGACACCAGCACCGGCTTGGGGATTACCATGCCACTGACGTCGCCAAGGCCCATGGCCTTGCCGGCTTTCAGGCGCAACGCTTCCAGGCGCTTGAGCAGTTTGGCGTTGCCATCGAGTTCTGCAGGGGTTTCCGATCCTGTCACCCCCAGTTGACTGGCCTGCACGACCATCATGGGCATGGCCATGTCGATGCAGGTTACCGGTACGCCATCGATCACATCCGTGGCCGCGCCGGTGGGGAACAGCTTGCCGGTCTTGCTACCAACAGCATCGAGGAAAGTCAGCTGCACCGGGGCGGCAGTGCCCGGTACGCCGTCAATTGCCGTGCGGCCTTCGTAGCGCACGATGCCGCCGGGGGTTTCCACCAGCGAATTCACCAAGGTACCGGTGTTCAGGTTGCGGATGCGGACCAAGGTCTTGCCATCCTGGCCTTTCACCAGGCCCTGCTCGATGGCGAACGGGCCGACGGCGCACAGCATGTTGCCGCAATTGGGCGCCGTGTCGACGCGGCGCTGGGCAACCATCACCTGCACGAACAGGTAGTCGACATCGGCATCGGCATGCAGCGACGGGCTGACGATCGCCACCTTGCTGGTTTGCGGGCTGCCGCCACCGATGCCGTCGATTTCCAGCTCATGGCCAGAGCCCATCAGGTTGATCAGCAGCTCGTCGCGCTCGACCACATTGGCAGGCAGGTCCCAGGCGTGGAAGAACGGCCCTTTCGAGGTGCCACCGCGCATGAGTACGCAAGGAATTCGCTGCATGATTTTGCACTCTTGTCGATCAATGGACATCATTGATGCTGTGAGCAAAAGAGTGGCAGGGTTGGATAAATCAATCCAATGCAAATATCGTAGCTATTATTGCGATACAAGCATCAATAAAACGCGGCGACACTAACGGGCTTTCTTATGGAATATGAGCTGCAAGACATCCGATCTTTCGTGAAAATCGCCGAACTTGGGAGTTTTCACGAGGCTGCCGAAGCACTCCACCTGTCTCAGCCGGCACTGAGCCGGCGGATCAAGAAGCTGGAAGAAGGGCTGGGCACTTCCTTGCTCGAACGCACCACACGCCGGGTCGGCCTGACGAGCGTTGGCCGCGACTTCCTGCCCAAGGCCCGGCGTCTTCTGGATGATTTTGAAGACTCGATCCTCAGCATCCGCGAGCTGGCCGAGCGGCAGACCGGCCAGGTCACCCTCGCCTGCATCCCCACCGCCGCCTTCTACTTCCTGCCGTCGGTGATCCGCGACTACAACGAGCGCTACCCGAAAATCCGCATCCGCCTGCTGGACCTCAGCGCCAACGACGGGCTGGAAGCCGTGCTGCGTGGCGAAGCCGACTTCGGCATCAACATGATGAGTGGCCAACACCCGGACATCGAGTTTGTTTCACTGGTGCAGGAGCACTTCGTACTGGCCTGCCGACGGGACCACGCCCTGGCAAACCGCAAGGCCGTGACCTGGACCGAACTCGCCGAGCACCGCCTGATCGGCGTGGGTCGCCTGAGCGGCAACCGCATGCTGCTGGACCACGCGCTGTCAGGGCTCAACCTGCGGCCCAAGTGGTTCTACGAGGTGCAGCACCTGTCCACGTCGCTGGGCATGGTGGAGGCCGGCCTGGGCGTATCTGCCATGCCCAGCCTGGCAATGCCCAGCGCAGACCACCCCACCTTGGTCAGCGTGCCGCTGATCGAGCCACAGGTCACGCGCACACTGGGGTTGGTCTACCGCCGCGGGGCGTCGTTGTCGCCCGCCGCGGAAAAATTCGTGTCAATTCTGCTGGAGCAGTGGCCCAACCGTTGAGGGACGAGGCTCAGTCGCCTTTGCCCAGCACAAAGCGATCAAAGTGCTCGATGTGCTCATCCAGGTTGTCTTCGAGCATCATCCGGTACTGCTCGCAGAAGTACTTCAGAATCTCCTCCCGGGCTGCCGCCAGCTCCGCGCCGCTCTTGAAACTGCGGGCACTCATCCAGGCGCTGAAGCGTGTGGCCCCGAAGGTGAGCGAGGCACTGACCTTGCCCAGGTCTTCGAATTTTTCGATCTGCTGGTTGGCCAGGTCGATGTGCGCATCGGCGCGGTCGTAAAAGGCCTGATCGGTATTTTGTTCATGCAGTGCTTCGATCATCAGGAAAGCGGTTGCGGGGAAGATCGGGCAGGACTATAAGAGCTCAACTTAACCTGAGGTCAACAGGCATGGCAGCAGACAATACGCGAATGCTCACCGTGGGCGAAATGGCCAAACGCAGCGGCGTGGCGGTGTCTGCGCTGCACTTCTACGAGTCCAAGGGGCTGATCGCCAGTGTCCGCACAGCCGGCAACCAGCGCCGCTTTCCCTCGCTGGTGCTGCGTACGCTGGCGATCATCAAGGTGGCGCAACGCACCGGTATTCCGCTGGAGGAAATCAAGCAGGCCTTCAGCCGTTATGCGCCTAACAGCAAGCTCACGGCAGCGCAATGGGGCGAGATGTCCACGGCCTGGCGCGAAGACCTGAACGCCCGCATCCGCACGCTGGAGGCGCTGCGCGACAGCCTGGACAACTGCATTGGGTGCGGCTGCCTGTCACTGGAAGATTGCCCGCTGCGCAACCCTGAAGATGTGCTGGCCAAGGAAGGATCCGGGGCGCGGATCCTGGAGAAAAAGGCCAAATAAGAGCAATCTCTGGCTGCAAGCGCCACTACGCACCTGTTTCTCGAGAAACAGTCGAGTTTGCCCTCGGTTTGCCGTGGGCATCAAGGAAAACCTCATATTGGGAGGACCAGACTCTGCCAAAACCCATCACTTTTCTTCGATAACTCTTTCGATAAACTCTGGCATTATTCGCTCACTAAATCCGGCTACAACAGCAAGCAAAAACATTTTCTTGTGGTCCCCAACAAACATCTCGAAGAAAAAGCCCGCTTTGCTTGCAATAATTGCAATCACCCCAAAACAACAGCCTAACCCCAGCCTTGTAATCGCCTGCAAAACCAATAGACCGTGCGAATCAAAGACAACTGCCCTCACGTCCTTTGAGCGTTGCAACACAGATATTGCTGCTCCGATCATTCCACCAGACACCCCTGCCAGCAACATGTTTAGATTTTGCGTCAGCGAAGTAGAAAGACTAAAATACACGCCACCCAAAACAACCAAAACCAAAACCAATACACCAAACACCGAGAATGCCAAATGTATACCAACGCGATTACTTAAAGCCTTATCTAAATAGTTTCTAGCCATAGAAAAACAGCCTTCGACATCATCAGGCTCACGAAGAGCAGAAATAAGCCCAGAAGCAATTGAATAATTAAAAGCCTCAACCTGTCTCCCACTTAAAGATGCATGCCCCATCGCCTTCAAACGCCTAAACTCAGAAAGAGCTTTCGCACTGAATTCTGCGGAACTCCTCAACTGATAGGACACTTCATTCATCTCACTCAAAAATACAACAAACCTCGGATTATTCTCAAAAACATATTCAACCTTCGGTTTATTATCGATAAAGTGAAGAAGAGGTTGAAACAAGTCATCCTCAACCTCTACGCGAGAACTATCTGCACTTAGGATAATCCTGAGTATTGAAACCCTGTAATCATCCAGAACAAATTTATGCGCCCCCCTAAACTTTATTCCGCCTTCATGCATCAAGCTCTCAAGCTTATAAATTAAAACCTTTGTCCTAAGACTAACACCGCGATAAAAATATCTTACACCTTCATAGTTCATAAAAATTAATGCATTATTTGATTGATGGAGGATTTCAGTAACTGCTCTCCCATCAACTAAATCCCCCACTCTCACGTTGAGATAGTCAAATCCCAGCCCCCCTGCATGAGAGGATGCTGCCAGACTACCCTCTTCACTCGAAACCTCTGACACTGCTGTATGGAAGCCACGCCAATTGGAAAAATATTCTTTAAAACGCAAAACCAGACTTGACACGTACGCAGCCATTGCTTCAAACAATTTTTCAGCCCCCGAAACCAGAAAGTACTAACTTGCCAACACCTGCCACACTACTATCAACCTTTACACTTACTAAGAACCACTTCAGCACATTACAAAAATCACGAAACTACGAAGATTTTTTCAGCACCATATGGCCAGCATAGCAATTTCCAGCACAGGAAAACAAGCCCACCACTTACCAATACTCTTACCTTAAAGTGCAGCGCATGAAAAACACCTACACGCCGCATCCAACCTTGAAAATGCTTAACTCACTAAGTATCTTTGAACGTAGACAACTAACACGACAAAGAACAATGTGAAGCTTCAAACGTATGCTTCAAGCACCTGAGAAAGTCTAACGGCGTGCTACTCTCTGGCCGCGCGGTTTGGTGATTGCACCTGTAATCACGGACCTGCAGGGCAAACTCTGCGTTGCTGAATCCATCGAACTGAATTTTTGCGCATGTAACTTCTTCACCGCGCAGCCGCAATTTTTCGGCCAGCGCCTAACTACCCCTGTAGAGCAGTATCAGTCAGTTAAGCAATTTTAGGTCTGCCAGTTTATCGTTATGACGACTGCATTGCCTTTGAGATCGAACGGTGCTGCGCGGTGCAAGGCCGTTCCCACGTATCCTGTGCCAGAGGCGCGCATTCTGGATACGCTGTGGCAAGCACCTATCAGCCCCATAACGCTTAGCTGACTCGCAGTAAACAGTAGAATGCGTTGTTGCGTGGATCAGTCGTTCTTGCCCAGCATGTACTGGTCAAAATGCTCGATATGCTCATCGAGGTTGTCTTCGAGCATCATCCGGTACTGCTCGCAGAAGTACTTCAGAATTTCTTCCCGCGCTGCGCCCAGCTCGGCGCCGCTCTTGAAACTGCGGGCGCTCATCCAGGCGCTGAAACGTGCCGCACCGAATGTCAGCGAAGCGCTTACCTTGCCCAGGTCCTCGAACTTTTCGATCTGCTGGTTGGCCAGTTCGATGTGCGCGTCGGCGCGGTCGTAAAAAGCCTGGTCGGTAGCTTTGGTCATTGCGGTTCACCTTGTTGCGGGATACGAGCGGGAGGCCAAGCCTTGCATGTCGCGGCGCATACGTGCAAGGCTGAAAAAGGATCAACGACACAACCAGACAGGAAGCAAAGCACCTTATGCTTGGAATCACACGTATCCATCGCTACTTGCGCCCACTGCCTGCAAAACCGACTGCAGCCAGTGGGCGTGACCTCAAGGCCAACCGAGCCGCCCGCCTTGCCTCAAAGGTTGCAAACCTCCTCTGCACTCCCCGCTCTGCCCCGCCTTATCTCTGTGTCACGCCTGAGCGTGCACCTGACAAACGCGTGCCCCCGACCTGACTGCCGACGCTGCAGTTCACACGCCGTACTCGCTTGCTAAGGCGAGATGTCTGACGCATTCACAGGGGCAACACTCAATGCTTTTATTTCAAGGTAAACAGATTCTCAGCGCCATCTTCGACATGGATGGCACCCTCTTCGACACCGAACGCTTGCGCGTCAAGACACTCAAGCAAGCCTCACTGGAAATTTTCGGCAAAGCGCTGAGCGAGCACACATTGATCGGCTCGCTGGGCCTGAGCGCGACCAAGGCCGAAGCCCTTGCCAAGGCCCATAACGGTAAAGACTTCCCGTACGCCGAGATCCGCAAACGCGCAGATGAACTTGAACTGGAGTACGTGCGCAATCACGGCGTACCGATCAAGGCCGGCCTGCTGGAAGTGCTGGAGCGCTTGCGCAAGTCAGGCTTGACCATGGCGGTGGCCACGTCCAGCCGCCGTGCGATTGCCGAGGAATACCTGATCAACGCCAACGTGCTGAAGTACTTCGACATCACCGTCTGTGGCGATGAAGTCAGCCAGGGCAAACCCCACCCCGAGATTTTCCTGAAAGCCGCCCGCGCACTCAATTGCGAGCCAGGCCAATGCTTCATGGTCGAGGATTCGGAGAACGGCATGCTGTCGGCCATGCGCGCCGAAGGCCAGGCGATCCTGATCGAAGACATCAAGCCACCTGCCGCCGAGATCAAGGCAGGCGCGCTCAAGGCCTACCGCAGCATGACCGAATTCCTGGCTGATTTGAGCGAGTGCGTGCCCGACCTGGGCATGCCCGAACTGAACGAAAGCTTCCCGGCCTCCATGAACCAGTTCCGCGTGGGCATTCATGGTTTCGGCGCCATCGGGGGTGGCTACCTGACGCAGGTCTTTTCCCATTGGGATGGCTACACCCGGCCATGTGAAATCATCGCCGCGACCCGCTCGCGCATGCTTCGCGAAAGCGTCAATGCCTTCGGCCGTTACAGCGTGCGCTACGGTGCTACATCGTTCGACCAGACCATCGACAACGTGCGCATGATCGACCTGGACGATGACGACGCAGTCATCGGCATGTACACCGCGGCCGAAATCATCGGCCTGAGCCTTCCGGAACAGGCCATCCGCAACCAGGCGAAGGTGATTGCCAAGGGGCTATTGCAACGCTTCGAACGACGTGGCCGTGAGCTGACGTTGCTGATCGTGCTGAACAAGGTGGGCGGCGCCGCGTTCGTGCGCCGCCATGTGCAAGCGGAACTGGCATTGCTGTGCTCGCCAGCCATCGGCAAGCAAGTGCTGGAAAAGACCCACTTCGCCGAAACAGTGGTCAGCCGCATCGTCTCCAAACTCAGCAACGATGCACTGGTGCGACAACTGCGCATCAAGTCACGGATGTTCCAGAACAGCCTGGAAGACGAGCCAGCCATCGCCAAAAAGGCATCGACGCCAGTGCCTGAATACGAACGACTGATCGGGCGCTTCAGGCCGTTCGCCCAGCCCAGCAGCGCGATGAGCCAGTTGCACCTGATCCTGTTCAACAGCGAGCCCGACATGCCGCTGTATGTGGAGCATGGCAGCGACCTGCTTGAACGCCTGCGCCAGGTGAAGACGGAGCCTGACATCACCCTGATCCAGGTTATCAAGAACCGCCTGTGGAACGGCCCGCATGCCATCGTTGCCTGGTACGCCAGCCTGTTGGGCCATGACTCGGTAGGCCAGGGTATGGGCGATGCACGTGTAAGCGAACTGGCCGAACGCCTGATTCGCCAGGAAGTCGGCCCCGCACTGGTGGCGGAGTACCCACAGATGGCAGAAGTGGTCAGCCGTTTTGCCGACACCTTCCTGGAACGCTGTAAAACCTCGTTTAAAGACCCCTGTGCCCGGGTGGGGCGCGACCCGTTGCGCAAGCTTCAGCGCAACGAACGCATCTTCAGCAGCATCGATCTTGCACGCAAGCATGGTATTGAAACCCCGGCGCTGGCCTTCGGGGCAGGCCTCGCTATTCACCATGCGCTGAGGTGCGGCGACAGCAAAGACAAGGAAAGCCAGGCGATCAGGCAGGTTCACCTCGAGAACGACGCGCGTGTCGAGGCCGTGCTTACCCATGACGGCAACGGGTTCCCAAGGTTATGCCCGGTCAAGGACGTGGAACTGATCAATGCCATTGCAGAGGGCTTCCGGCAGTTGCAGCAGCCGGATTCGCGCCGCTCGGAAGCCGCCCCTACATAGGACAATTGCCCGTTAGCCGAAGACTCAGTAAGTTGCACGCACGGTCAGGGTGAAGTTGCGCGCTTCACCGTAGAAGTTGCCGTTGGCCGAGGTGCCCACTGTCTGGTAGTACTTCTTATCGAAGATATTGTTGGCGTTCAGCACTGCCACCCAGTTCGGGTCAATCTGGTATTCCAGGCTCGAAGCCCAGACGGCGTAACCGGCCTGGACGAACTTGAAGTCCTGCGTTTCGCCGTTGTATTGGCCGGTGGCCGGATCATAGGGCGTCACTGTGCCGCTGCGGCCGTTACTGCTCTGGGCAGTGACACCCAGGCCGGCCTTCCATTTGTCCAGGGCACCGGGCAAACGGTATGTGCCCCACAGTTTGAACAGGTGCTTGGGGGTGACGGCCGCATAGATGGCGCGCGTGTCATCACTGGCCTTGTCGACGGTATGGTTGTAGGTATAGCCGGCAAACAACTGAAGCCCGGTCAGCACTTCGCCGCTGATTTCGGCATCAAAACCTTCACTGACCACTTCGCCCTGATTCAGGTAGCAGCAATTGGAAGCGCCATAGGTTTGCGGGTATCGAGTGTCCTGGATAGCTGCCCCTTCCTGCTCGATACGGTAAAGGGCAAAACTGGTGTTGATCCGCTCATCGAACAGCAAACCTTTCAGGCCAACCTCATAATTTTTGGCCGTTGCGGCATCCAGTGTCTTGCCACCCGCCGCCACCTGTAGAAACTGCGGTTTGTAGGTTTCGGCGTAGCTGACATACGTCGTCCATTGGGGGGTCAGATCATAGGTCAGGCCGGCATAGGGTGTGGTCACCCCCTGCTCCTTGAGCCCTCGATGGTAGGGCGCAGGGTCATCCAGCACGTTGCCGAAGTCATCGAAGAACACCTCTGTATCGCGGTACTTGTAGGTAGACACCCGGGCACCGAGGATCAACTTGGTCCGCTCGGTCAGTGCAAGCCGGGTCATGCCGTAGTAGCCGTACTTTTCGGTGGTATTGTCGTGCGTCTTGTTCGGCGTGCTGCCCGGGTCGACGGGGGTGGACGGGTTGAAGATATCGACCGGCGTGAAATTGAGCAGGCCCCAGCGCTGCACCGTGTAGCCATCCGCATGTGAATAGTCGCCGCCCACCAACACGTCATGGCGCAGGCCGAACAGATCAAAGCCGCCCTTCACGTAGCTGTTGATGCCTTTGCGCTCCAGCCCCGTTCTGGCCGGGTAGTTGAGCCAGCTTGTGCCGCTGCCGGTAAGCGGGTCGACCGCGCCATTGGCGAACAACGAATTGCCGTCGCGGTCCATGTCCATCCAGGTCAGGTCGGTGGTCCACATCCAGTCATCATTGAAGCTGTGGTCGAGTTTGATATAGGCCTGCCGGGTTTTTTCTTCAACCGAGCCCCAGCCGGCAAGGAAGGAGGTTTTGCGTGGCAGGCCGATGTCGGCGCCGTCCTTGTAGCGTGGCAGGCCGCCGAAGTTGGGTATGCCTTCACTCTCCTGGTAACTGGCACCGACAGTGAGCAGGGTGTCAGCGCTGAGGTCGAACTCCAGCGAACCGTAGAACAGGTGCTTTTCCATATTCGCCGTGTCGTAGTGGAACCTGTTGTTCTGGTAAGCCAACCCTGCCCGGCCGCGGATGTTGCCGGTTTCAGTCAATGGGCCGGTGACATCGAGCTCACTGCGGTAAGTGTCCCAACTGCCGGCCGAGGCAGAAAACTTTAGCTGGTCATGCTCCAGGGCACGCTTGCGCACCAGGTTGATGCTGCCGCCGGGGTTGCCGCTACCGGAGTACAGGCCATCGACACCGCGCAGAAACTCCACGTGATCGTATTGGGCCAGGTCGAGCTGGCTGATCGAACCGTAGCCCGAGATCGCGGTGTCCATCGGCGCGCCACCGTCGAACTGGATGTTCGACACGGCAAAACCACGCGAGAAGAAGTTGGTGTCGTTGCCCAACGACGAACCGGTAGCACCGTTCTTCTGCAGGGTTACACCAGTGGTCTTGTCCAGCGCATCGGTCAGGGTGGTGAGGTTCTGGTCCTCGATGCGTTGGCGGGTGACCACCGACACCGAATGCGGTACTTCCTTGATCGACTGGGCTACCTTGCTGCCAACTGCGGTTGCGCCGGTGGTGTAGGAGCCTGTGTTTTCGGTGGCCTCACCCAGGCCCTGGCCCTGGATCATGGTGCTTTGCAACGCCAACGGCCCACCGGCTTGCGGCGCTGCGGGTTGCAACGACCAGTTGCCATCCGCCGCCTGTTCGGCAGTCAAGCCAGTGCCCTCCAAGAGCAGGTAAAGCGCCAACTTGACGGGTAGCTGGCCCTCTACCGCACGTGCGTTCTTGCCTTCAACCCACTGTGGGTCGTAAAGCAAGCTGATACCGGTGTGTTCGGCAAAACGGTCCAGTGCCTGGCCCAAGGGCGCTGCGGGCAGGTCGTAGTGCCGGCTGGACGGCGCGGCCAGCACTTGCTGACAAAGGCTTGAACCCAACCCCATGAAGATAGCCTGAGCGAGCAAGGCATGACGAAAACGGGACAACAAATCCATCGAGGTGCGGCTCCTGAAACGTGCTGGTTTTTCTTCTTGTCGAAGAAGCCGGCAAAAACCCGTAACTGGACGGGCACATTTTCAGGCAGGCACCATGCGCACCCACAGCGAAGTCCGCCACACCAGGCGTACAGGCAACGTATGGGCCAACGTGCGCAAGGCGTTGTCCGTATCGTCGAGTTGGAACACCCCGGAGATTTCCAGGGCGGCAATGGCTGGATCGCAGCCGACCCAACCCTTGCGCTGACGGGCCAGGTGCCCGGCCAGTTCCTGCAACGGCATCTGCCGGGTGATCAACAGGCCGCGGGTCCAGGCCGAGCCTTCGAACGTGGGCCGCTCAATCCGCCGCGCCCCTGCGCCATCGACCATGAACTGCTCCCCCGCCTGCGCTGGCACCGGAGGCTGACCGGGCAGATGGATGGCGACTGTGCCTTGGTCCACGGTCAGCCGCGTGCGACCGTTTTCCTGGCAAACATCGAAAGCGCTGCCCAGGAAGCGGGCTTGCGCCGAGCTTACGCACAAAGGGCGCTGCAGCGGCTCGGGGCCGGCTTTCACATTCACCTGCCCTTCACGCAGCTCGACCCGCCGCTCGATCTGGCTGAAGCGCACATCCAGCGCACTCTGGCTGTTGAGCTTTAACACGGTGCCATCGGCCAGCTCGAAGCGTCGCCGCTCTGCGCTGCGGGTACTGTAGTCGGCAAGGCTGACGCGCCAAGGCGTCTGCTGCAGGGTGCCACCGGCCATGCCCAGGCCAAGCAGGCCCAGCGCCAACGTTTTCACTGCCGCGCGGCGGCCTGGTTCGGCCAGAGTGCTGATAGCCACCCCGGCAGGGAGTGCACGCGCCTGGGAAAAACAGGTTTGCGCTTCGTGCAATGCCTGCCAGGTCACTTCGTGCCGGGGATCGGCCTGACGCCATGCCAGGCAGGCCGCCAACAGCGCTGGTGCGTGTTGAGAGGACTCCAGCTTCACCAGCCAGTCGATGGCTTGGTCGAGCACCTTGTCGGTCATTGCTCGTGGCTGATCTGGTAGCAATGACGAATGGCCTTGGCCATGTACTTCTCGACGCTGCTGAGGCTGACATCCAGGCGAATGGCGATGTCCTGATAGCTCAACCCCTCGAGGCGCGACAACAGGAACGCCATGCGCGCTTTGGCAGGCAGGCCGTCGAGCAAAGCATCGATTTGCATCAGTGTCTGCAACAGCATCGTTTGCCGCTCAGCGGAGGGTGCCTGTGCTTCAGGCAGTTGCGCGATTGCCTGCAGATAGGCAGCTTCCAGTTTCTGCCGACGAAAGCGGTCGATCAACAGGCCCTTGGCGACGCTGCTGAGCCACGCCCGGGGCTGGCGCAGACCGGCAATCTGCTGGGGGCGCAGCAGCACTTGCAGGAAGGTGTCGTGTGCAACATCGCGGGCCTGGTCGCCATAGGGCTGGCGCCGCTGCAGCCAGTTCAACAGCCAGGCGTGATGGTCACGATAAAGCGCATCGACAGGCTCGCGGGCAGACACGGTGGTCCCTCATCTTCAGGTAACGCAGAAAGCGCAGTTGCAAATCGTTCGCAATACTACGGTTTTCCCCTGCTGCTCTCAAGGCCCTGCTCAGGTGGGTAACGGTGGTTCGGCAAGTGAGTCTGCCTGTACCGTGGGCAAGGCGAAGCATGCCGACAAGCTACACGCCAGGCCAGCCAGGATGAACATCAACACACCCTCGGCCAGTGAGGGCATCAGTTCGTATTCGAAGTTGTGCTGTAGGCAAGTTGAGTTCGCTACACAGCAACACATGGTTGAAGTTCATAACGTAAAGTTCAAACAACTTGTAGGAATCATCTGAATTTCTTCGGAGAGCACTTAAGGCCCCTTGGCAGATGTTAGGTTTTTAACCTCAACCATGCACAGGGAATTTGTATATGCGCGTCAGCCTAGAGGGAAAAGGCCAGGCAGTAGATGGCGATGTCACCACGACGGGTGCTATCTGTATTGCAACGGGGCACGGGTATCTGGATGAAGGGCGAATGGTGCTTCGTGAAGGCGACCACACCACGGCATGTCCCCTTTGTGGGCAGGTGGGCACAGTCGCCGAAGGCGTAGACCACTTCATTTCCGATGGCCAGCGGGTGGCCATGGACGGTGCGCTGGTTATCTGTGGCTGTTCGCCGGGCAGCAACCGGGTGGTCGCGCCGTTGGATCAAGCACCGCCGCCCCGGTATCCCGTTGCAGGGCACGCCCATACCCACTTTGCCGAGCCGGCAACCACTGTCAACCCCGCACGCTTCTCCCAGCCTGTAGTTGGCGGATTGCCCGGCACACTGGAACCTGGCTTTTACGTGATTCCTCGACGCATGTCGTTCCCACAGGTGCTGCTGCAACTGGCCGAGCACGACGCCACGTTGCCAATTTCCCGATTGCAGCGGCTCAACCCTACGTTTGAACAGGGCTTCAAAGCAGGGGAAATCTTCGTTATTGGTGATCCTGACAACGGTGATGCCTGTACCCGCGAGGAAGGCCAGTTGATGGCCGCGGCGCAACACGCACGCCGCGCGCTGGAAGTGCTCGATTTCGCTGAAGCGGATTTCATGATGGAGCACCAGGCCGAAATCGCCGGCTTGCTCAGCGACGCCAGCCTTTCCATGGGTGTGGGCAAGGACATGCTGGATCAAGGTCTGAAGCAGGTCAGTCATACGTTGACCAGTATCGAACAACTGCATCAGCGGGAGTTCATGCGTCATGGCCACTTGAACAGCCCGGGCTTCTTTGCCGAACGGCGGCGGCTTCTGCAGCAGCTGGATGGGCAGCTTAAAACAGCACTTTTGAACAAACAGTTGAACCTTGGAAACTATGAGCGCTTGAGGAAGAGCTTGAACATCTCGACGAAGAGCCTGGTGCACCACTGGTCGAAAGCGGGCGGACCGGGGCAGATTCCGGGGTATGCAACACATTTGGATAAAGTCGCGAGACTTAGCAAATACCTTTCTTACGGCGGATACGCCGCTATCGGGCTCGGAGGGGCTTCGTCTTACATAAAAGTTCGGGAGGTTTGCCGGGCTGGTGAGACAGAGGCGTGTAAAAAGATTCGAATGACAGAAGCCGCTAGTTTTGCCGGTAGCGTTGGATTAAGCACGCTCGTTTCCACTGGCGTTGGGCTAACCGCTGGTACGCTGTGCGCAGCTTTTGCAGTAGGGACCGCTGGGATAAGTGTTCCGGTGTGTGGAGTTTTGCTGGTAGGGGCAGGAGGGGTCGCAGGTGGCCTCGCTGGAGAAAAACTGGGTGAGTCGGCAGGTGAGTTCATCTACGAGGCTACGAGTGATTGACATCAACGACTGGCCGGTCTTGGCGAAGATAATATTGGTAACTGGGCCATTTGTAATTGGACTCCCTGGCCCCGCGATTCTTGCCTTTCTCGTACTCAGGAAAGATTACGATATCGCGTGCTCCGCGATTAAGAGTAACCCTTACCTTGAGTCCATCAAGCAAGCGTGGGGGGGGCGAAGGTTCAAGTGGCGATGGATGCTGATGTGCACGATCGCTGGGCTAATCACATTTCCAGGCTTGGCATTGCGCAGAGGCAAGTTAGATGCTGATGAATTGAAGCGCTTTCCTGCGGCGCTAAAAATCAAGTTGGCGCTTGCGACCTGGCTAACATTAATGGGTTGTGTCTGGATGATTGTTGCCTATGCCCTTCTTGAACTATCCAAAGGGAGATAGAAACATTTCAGGTCAGACCCGCTCTCGCGGGTCTTCCTCTCTTTGCATCGATCTGTCGTCGATGCTAGAAACCTGTCGCCCTCCTTCGGCTACAAGATCATCAGCATAACGAGCACGTTGCTGATTCTGCCCATCCTTGGCCACACAAGGCCGCTCCAGCTGACCCTGCGCGGCAGCTTCTAACCCCTTCATACCGTCTTCAACACCACCGGGGCGCAAAGCGGCCCTTTTTTGTGGATGACACAATGCTTGCATATGACACAATGTGTCATTAAGATCACCATGTGTCCTGGCAACGCCCCTACGACGTTCAGCCAATGCCCGCCCTTCCCCATGCAGGTACCGCCCATGACGACCACCATGCACACCCCCAAGGACCAGTTGGTGAAACTCGCCCAGCAGCAGATGCTGACCGCGTTGGCCGACAACACTTACAGCGCCCGGCAAAAACTCGCCCTCACCTGCCGCATCCTGTTCGATGGCGGCCACGACTCTGGCCTGGCCGGGCAGATCACCGCACGTGCGCAGGAACCGGGCACCTACTACACCCAGCAACTGGGCCTGGGCTTCGACGAAATCGCCGCCTCCAACCTGCTGGTGGTGGACGAAGACCTCACCGTGCTGCAAGGCCGCGGCATGGCCAACCCGGCCAACCGTTTCCACAGCTGGCTGTACCGCGCCCGCCCCGACGTCAACTGCATCATTCACACCCACCCGCTGCACAGCGCTGCCCTGTCGATGCTGGAGGTGCCACTGGCGATCTCGCACATGGACCTGTGTCCGCTGTTCGACGACTGCGCGTTCCTCAAGGAGTGGCCAGGCGTGCCGGTAGGTAATGAAGAAGGCGAAATCATCGCGAAGGCGATCGGCGACAAGCGCGCCATCCTGCTTTCCCACCACGGCCTGCTGATTGCCGGTGGCTCGATCGAAGAAGCCTGCGTGCTCGCCCTGCTGTTCGAACGCGCGGCAAAGATGCAGCTGCTGGCCATGGGCGCCGGTGATATCCGCCCCATCCCCGAAGCGCTGGGCAAAGAAGCCCACGACTGGATCTCCACCCCCAAACGTCATGGAGCCGCGTTCAGCTACTACGCGCGCCGTGCCTTGCGTGCCCATGGCGACTGCCTGGGCTGATTGACGCTGTATTCTTTCCTCAATAACGGCAGAGGTGCCTGGTCATGTCTACACCTGTAATTCGCGGCGTTATCGGCTACACCATTACTCCTTTCACGGCTGAGGGCACGCTTGACCTGGAAGCCCTGGGCACGTCCATCGACAGCCTGATCGACAGCGGCGTGCACGCTATCGCGCCACTGGGCAGCACCGGCGAAGGGGCCTACCTGTCCGACAGCGAATGGGAAGCCGTCGTGCGCTTCAGCCAGGCGCGCATTGCCGGCCGCGTGCCCAGCGTGGTCAGCGTCTCCGACCTGACTACTGCGCGTACCGTGCAACGCGCCCGCCTGGCGCAAGCCTGCGGCGCCACGGCCGTGATGGTGCTGCCCGTTTCCTACTGGAAGCTCACCGAAGCCGAGGTGGTCGCCCACTACAAAGCCGTCGGCGCGGCCATCGATATCCCGATCATGCTCTACAACAACCCGGGCACCAGCGGCACCGACCTGTCGGTGGAGCTGATCCTGCGCATTCTCGGCGATGTGCCCAATGTGACCATGGTCAAGGAAAGCACCGGTGACATTCAGCGCATGCACCGTCTGTACAAGGCCACCGATGGCCAGGTTGCGTTCTACAACGGTTGCAACCCGCTGACCCTGGAAGCCCTGGTAGCCGGCGCCACGGGCTGGTGCACCGCCGCACCCAATCTGATCCCGGCACTGAACCTGGCACTGTGGGATGCGGTGCAGCAAGGCGAGCTGGCCGAAGCCCGTGCGCTCTTCTATCGCCAGTACGAACTGCTGGAATACATCACCCGCCGCGGCCTGCCCACCACCATCAAGGCCGGCTTGAAAATGCTCGGCCAGGATGTCGGTGCGCCACGCCTGCCCCTACAACCGCTGGATGAGCAAGGCAGCATCTACCTCAAAGGCTTGCTGAAAGCGCTAGGCGCGACCAACTGACCAGTTCGACTCTTGCCCGGTAGCACCTCGCTGCCGGGTTGTGCCTGCTGCACCCTCTGCATAGAGAACCAGAATGAAAGTCCACTTCATCGTCCACGAATCATTCGAAGCGCCCGGCGCGTACGAAACCTGGGTCAAGACGCGCGGCCACGAGGCCAGCTTTTCTCGTGTCTATGCCGGTCAGCCCCTGCCTGCAGATGCCAGCCATTTCGACTTGTTGGTGGTGCTAGGCGGGCCGCAAGACCCCGCCACCACCGTCGCGCAATGCCCACATTTTGACGCGGCCAACGAATGCCGGCTGATCCGGCAAGCCATCACGGCTGGCAAAGCGGTCGTCGGGGTGTGCCTGGGCTCCCAGCTGATCGGCGAGGCCCTAGGTGCCAGGTTTGCCCACAGCCCGGAAAAAGAGATTGGCAAATTCCCCATCAGCCTCACGCCCGAAGGCAAAGCCAATGAGAACGTCAGCCACTTTGGCGAGGTGCTGCAAGTTGGCCATTGGCACAACGACATGCCGGGCCTGACGGCCGACGCCAAAGTCCTCGCCACGAGCGAAGGCTGCCCACGGCAGATCGTCGAGTACACCCCGCTGGTTTATGGCTTCCAGTGCCACATGGAGTTTACCAGGGAGGTAGTCGAACTACTGATTGCAGCATCCGAAGCCGAACTGGCCACCCTCACAGACCGGCGCTTCGTTCAAACGCCTGACGCACTGCGTGCCAACGATTGGGATGACATGAACCAGAAGCTGTATGTTTTCCTCGACAAGTTGATGGAAGCGTATCGAGGCTGACAGGTGCTTGTCTTAAGGTAGGCAGCACCTGTGGTGATGCCGGGCGCACAGCGTACCCTGTGGGAGCGGGCTTGCCCGCGAAGAATCCAACGCGGTGAATGGCACCGGCTACGCCGGTGTTCGCGGGCGTGCCCGCTCCCACAGTTACTGCATCGGCCTCGGGTTCACCTTGAACCTGTGGAGGCCTTACGCCGCGCGGGCGGCGCTCGATTTCACAGGCGCTGCAACCCCCAAGACAGGCGCCAGGCAGCCCCCATAACGCTATACCGGGTCCGCATGCACCACTCGCCCCTGTGCCCCCGGTCGATTGACGAACAGCACGTCCAGCACACTGTTGCGCAGCCCCTTCACCGCATTCCAGTTCGCCGACGTATGCACGTACCTGTCACGCAGCAAGCACTGCTCCTGCTCGGTCAACCCCATTTCCTCACTGACACCCAAGGCAAAATCATGCAGCTTGCGGCTGATGCCCACCAGTTCATCAGGCACCTGGTGCTCCGCCTGCCCGCCCAACGGCCCAAACGGTACCCCTGCACGCACCGCCAGCGCCCGCATGACACTCAAGTACACCCGTGAAAGCTGCCCCGCCACCTCCCGCTCCCGGTACACCGCCGCATAAACCTGCTTCTGCGCCTCGCCCGGACGCCCGCCGGAAATCGGTTCCTCCCAGGTAATCACCCTTGCACCCAGGCCATCAAAGGCTGCGCACAGCAGGTCACTCACCTTGGCATGCACACACGTCTGGTCGGCACGCAT
The DNA here is from genome assembly GCF_050280665.1 of Pseudomonas sp. NPDC089547. NCBI lineage: Bacteria > Pseudomonadati > Pseudomonadota > Gammaproteobacteria > Pseudomonadales > Pseudomonadaceae > Pseudomonas > Pseudomonas sp. NPDC089547. The sequence goes on from NZ_JBNNVS010000020.1 coordinate 57,321, forward strand.
GGCCGATGGCACACGTTGTGACTGAGGTTTGCACAACAGCACCTGCTCCTGCGTAAAGTCCGGGTAACCACCGCCGATGTTCGAATGCACACCCGGCAACACGATATCGTGCCCGCTGCACACCAGCGGGAAGTTGTGCCGCTGCTCATCCCCTGCCACTAGCTGCGCCACCTGCCGGGCCATGCCCGACCCAAGGCCCAGGCGTAAACCTCCATGGCCAGCGTCGGCAGGGTCAAAGTCGCCCTGTAAAGGCGCAATGATCGCCGCCACGGTGTCGAAAAGGCCTATGAAATTGATCGTGATGCCGCATGTAACGGCCAGCACCCTGTCCCCGTCGGCGTGCAGCAGATTCGCCAGGTGACGCACCGCCGCAGCACCGCGGCTGAAGCCGAACAGGTCGAACTCGACCCCCTCGAGGCTTGCCTGCGGATGGACGTGCTCCCACTCCCGCAGCTGCCCGGCGATACCCGCCAATGCCTCGGTGACTCGCGCCTCGACGCCGGTGCGCCCCCGCCCGGTGGCCGAGGCATACGCATGATCCTCCGCGCCTGCCAGGGTTCCCACCCCCTCCACATAGCGGCTGAGAAAGGCCATGCAGCCGTCGGCGCTGGCCCCCTCTGCCGGATAAAGCGCGTGCAACAGGGCCACATTGCTCAAGGCGTTGGTATAACTCGCGCCCATGCCTGCGTTCGCCTCCGTCGGCATCACATTGTGCTGGTTGTTACCGGTGCCATCGAAAAACACCCCAAACCTCACGATCATCGTTGTGCTCCTGCTTGCGTCAAAAGCACAAGCAGGCGCCAGACCGCCGCAACAGAACATCAGCCCATGGCCAGCCTTTTGCAGGACATTTCTGTATCGGCATGGCCCACGGCACGGATAAATTTCCCTGCCGCCATTAGTCGCCACCCCTCCGGATGGATTAAAGTATCACCCCTTGCCAGGGCAGCTGACTCCAGCCCGCCTGTGGCCCCATACCAGGAACCGTCGCCGATGGAACACCGTGAAGCGCTGATCGCGCTGCGCACCTTTCTTTCTTCCCAGATCCTAGGCCAGGAAAAACTGGTCGAGCGGCTGTTGATCGTGCTGCTGGCCGACGGCCACATGCTGGTCGAAGGTGCCCCGGGCCTGGCCAAGACCAAAGCCATCAAAGAGCTCGCCGAAGGTGTTGAGGCGCAGTTCCATCGCATCCAGTTCACCCCCGACCTGCTCCCGGCCGACATCACCGGCACCGAAATCTACCGCCCGGAAACCGGCAGTTTCGTGTTCCAGCAGGGGCCGATCTTCCATAACCTGGTGCTGGCCGACGAAATCAACCGCGCCCCGGCCAAGGTACAGTCGGCACTCCTTGAAGCCATGGCCGAACGCCAGGTCAGCGTGGGCCGCAGCACCTACGACCTGTCGCCGCTGTTCCTGGTCATGGCCACGCAGAACCCCATCGAGCAGGAAGGCACCTACCCGCTGCCCGAAGCCCAGCTCGACCGCTTCCTGATGCACGTGAAAATCGGCTTCCCCGACGCCGCGGTGGAGCGGCGCATCCTGGCACAGGCCCGTGGCGAAGCCCTGGGCGGCGAGACCAAGCCCGAACGCCGGGTCAGCCAGCAAGCAATTTTTGCCGCACGCAAGGAAATCCTTGGCCTGTACATGGCCGACGCGGTAGAGGAATACCTGGTGCAGTTGGTCATGGCCACCCGCACCCCGGCTAAGTTCGACGCCGAACTGGCCGACTGGATCGCCTACGGCGCCAGCCCGCGGGGTTCCATTTCGCTGGACCGCTGCGCACGGGCCCACGCCTGGCTGGCCGGGCGCGACTTCGTCAGCCCCGAAGACATCCAGGCGGTGCTGTTCGACGTGCTGCGCCACCGCATCATCCTGTCGTTCGAGGCCGAGGCGGCGGGGATCGACCAGGACCGCGTGGTCCAGCGCATCCTCGACGTCGTCGCCGTTGCCTGACCCCATGCCCACCACGCAGCTGGCCGAACCTGGCATCCGCATCGGCCTCGCCGAGCTGATCGACATGCGCCACCGCGTGCGCGAAATCCAGCTGTTCTCCAAGCCCGGCCAGCGCAGCCCGCTGGTGGGCCTGCACCACTCCAAGCTGCGTGGGCGTGGGGTGGACTTCGACCAGGTGCGCGTGTACCAGGCCGGCGACGATGTGCGCAACATCGACTGGCGCGTCACCGCACGCACCCAGGAACCACACACCAAGCTGTTCCACGAAGAACGCGAAAGGCCCATCTTCATTCTTGTCGAGCAAAGCCAGCGGCTGTTTTTCGGTTCCGGGCTGATGTTCAAGTCGGTGCTGGCAGCCCAGGCCGCGGCCCTGTTCGGTTGGGCTGCGCTGGGCCACAACGACCGCATCGGCGGGCTGGTGTTCGGCGACAACGACCCGCACGAAATCAAGCCCCGGCGCAGCAAGCAAAGCCTGCTGCAACTGCTCAACCGCCTGGCCAAGGTCAACCAGTCGCTGCACACCGAAGCCGTGCCCCAGGCCGACAGCCTTGGCCTGGCGCTGCGCCGGGCGCGGGAAGTGCTGCGCCCGGGCAGTCTGGCCATCGTCATCTGTGACGAGCGCTCGCTGACCGCGCAGTGCGAACAGCACCTGGCCATGCTCTCGCGCCACTGCGACCTGTTGCTGTTGCCGGTGTCCGACCCGCTCGACCACGCCCTGCCCGCCGCCGGGCTGTTACGCTTTGCCCAGCGCAGCGCCCAGTTGGAGCTCGATACGCTGGACGCCAACCTGCGCCAGGCCTACCGCCAGCAGGCCGAGGCACGCATCGAGCGCTGGGAGCTGATGGCACAGAAACTGCGCGTAGTGCTGATGCCGCTCAGCACGCAAAGCGACATGATCGAACAACTGCGCGAATACCTGAACGCCCAGCGCCCAAGGAACGCGTCATGAACCCGCTCGACCAGCTGCATCCGCTGATCGAACCGGCGCCTGTCGGCCTATGGCCACCTGCACCCGGCTGGTGGCTGTTGCTGGCCTTGCTGCCACTGCTGGGCTGGGGCCTGTGGCGCCTGCGCCGCTGGCGCCCGGGCAAACGCCGCATCGTGCGTGCCGAGCAACCGCTCGACCCGGTGCGCGTGGCCGCCCTGGCCGAACTGGCCCTGCTGCCACGCCCTTACGACGGCGCCCCGGCAGGTGCCTGGTTGCAGCAGATAAACGCACTGCTCAAGCGGCTGTGCCGCAGCCATTATCCGGGCGCCAACAGCCACACCCTGAACGGCCGTCAGTGGCTGGCGTTTCTCGATAACCGCTGCCCCGCCGCCGGCCTCACCCGCTGGATGGTGCTGGTCGAGGGTGCCTACAAACCCGAGTGCAAGCTCGACGACAAAGCCATTGTCGGGCTCAGCCAAGCCGTCGAAACCTGGATCCGCAAGCATGTTTGAACTGGCCTGGCCGTGGGTTTTCGCGCTGTTGCCGCTGCCGTGGCTGGCGCGCCTGCTACTGCCGGCCGCCGACAGCGGCGAGCCGGTGCTCAAGGTAGGCTTCCTCAACGAACTGGAAGGCCTGGCCGGGCGCCGCGCACGGCTCAACCTGCCCACCTGGCGCCAGCAGGCGCCGTTCGTGGTCATCTGGCTGTTGCTGCTGTGCGCCGCCGCTCGCCCGCAATGGCTGGGCGAACCGGTGCCGGTGGCCGCCAGCGGCCGTGACCTGCTGGTGGCGGTGGACGTGTCCGGGTCGATGGATTTCCCCGACATGCAGTGGAAAAACGAAGACATCAGCCGCCTCGACCTGGTCAAGGCGCTGATGGGTGACTTCCTGCAAGACCGTGAAGGCGACCGCGTGGGCCTGATCCTGTTCGGCAGCCAGGCCTATCTGCAAGCCCCGCTCACCTTCGACCGACGCACCGTGCGCACCTTCCTCGACGAAGCACAAATCGGCATCGCCGGGAAAAACACCGCCATCGGCGACGCCATTGGCCTGGCAGTCAAACGCCTGCGCCAGCGGCCAGCACAAAGCCGGGTGCTGGTACTGATTACTGACGGTGCCAACAACGGCGGGCAAATCCACCCACTGACCGCCGCCCGCCTGGCAGCCCAGGAAGGCGTGCGCATCTATACCATCGGCATCGGCGCCAACCCGGAGGCCAGTGGCACCCCCGGCCTGCTCGGGCTCAACCCCAGCCTGGACCTGGACGAAGCCTCGCTGAAGGAAATCGCCGATATTAGCCATGGTGCCTATTTCCGTGCCCACGACGGCGCCGAACTGGACGCCATCGGCGACACCCTCGACCAGCTCGAACCGGTCGCTCAGCAACCCACCCAGGCACGAACGGCCCAGGCCCTGTACGCGTGGCCGTTGGCCCTGGCGCTGCTGCTCAGTGTGCTGCTGGTGGTGGCCGTGCAATGGCCCGACAACCTGCTGCAACGCCTGCTGCGCAAACCGCGCTTCCTGCAGCCGCACCCGGAATGGCGCCAACGCCTGAAGCGCTTGCGCCTGAGGAGGCGGCGATGATCGAACTGTGGCCCCAATGGCTACGCCCGCTCTGGCTGCTGGCCGTGCCCCTGCTTGGCTGGCTGCTGTACAAGCTGTGGCACCGGCGCAAGCGCGCCGGGCGCTGGCAGATGATTCTGCCGCCGGCGTTCCATGGCGTATTGCTGGGCGGCGGCAACGGTAGCACCAGCAAGCTGCCATGGGTGGCGCTGGGGCTGGCCTGGGCGCTGGTAATCCTGGCCCTGCTCGGCCCCAGCTGGCAGCGCGTTGAAGAAAACCGCCAACGGCCGGCCGACCCACTGGTGATCCTGCTGGAGCTGACCCCGCAAATGCTGGCCGAGGACAGCCCGCCGAACCGCCTGGAACAGGCCCGGCGCAAAATCCTCGACCTGCTTGAACACCGGCGCGACAGCCAGACGGCACTGGTGGTGTATGCCGGCTCGGCGCACACGCTGGTGCCGCTGTCCGATGACCTGGCCACCACCCGCAACCTGCTGGAGGCCATCGACCCGTCGATCATGCCGCAAGCCGGCCAACGCGCCGACCTGGCCGTGCAAAAGGGCCTGGCGCTGCTGGCCCAGAGCGGTCTGGGCCAAGGCCGTTTGCTACTGATCGGCTCATCGCTCAGTGCCCCGGAGCGCCAAGGTATCAGCCAGGCCCTCGGCCGCCAGGGCCCCAGCCTGTTGATGCTGGGCATCGGCAGCCGCGAAGGCGCCCCGGTGCGCCAGGCCAATGGCGAATACCTCAAGGATGACCAAGGCGGTATCCTGCTGCCGCGCCTGGACAGCGCCGGCCTCAAGGGCTTTATCAGCGGCACCGGCGGGCGCTACCGGCATGCCCGCGTCGACGACCTCGACCTGCGGGGCCTGGGCCTGTTCGATAACCCGCGCACTGCGCGCAATGACGGCCAGACCCTGCAACTGGACAGCTGGGCCGACCAGGGTTACTGGCTGCTGATACCGCTGTTGCTGCTGGCCGCCTGCGCGGGCCGGCGTGGCTGGCTGTTCTGCCTACCGCTGCTGCTGGCCCTGCCACAACCCAGCCAGGCCTTCGAGTTCAACGACCTGTGGCTGCGCCCCGACCAGCAAGGCCAGCGCCTGCTGGAACAGAACCGCCCGGCCAGCGCCGCACGCCACTTCCAGGACCCACAGTGGCGTGGCATGGCCCTGTACCAGGCGGGCGACTATGCCGGCGCCGCCGAGGCGTTTTCCCAAGGCGACACGGCCGCAGCCCACTACAATCGAGGCAATGCCCTGGCCCGCAGCGGCGAACTGGAGGCCGCCCTGGACGCCTACGAGCAAGCCCTGGAGCGCCAGCCCGACCTGCAAGCGGCGCTGGACAACCAGGCGCTGGTGCAGCAACTGCTGCAACAGCGTGAGGCCAAAGCCGAAGAGCAACCGGCCAGCAGCGATGCCCAAGGCACACCCGGCAGCGAAACCGAGGGCAACAGCAGCTCGGCCAGCAGCCCGGCCCAGGGCACAGCCGGCAACGACGAGCAAGCCAGCGCCGAACAACCCGGCGAAGGCAGCAACAACAGCCAGGCAGCGCCCGGAAACCAGGCGGGCGCCGATGACAGCGTGATACAGCCGCCGCAGCGCCCGGTATCGACCAATCTCGATGCCGAACAGCGCCAAGCCCTGGAACAATGGCTGCGGGAGATCCCCGACAACCCGGCGGAGCTGCTGCGGCGCAAATTCTGGTATGAACAGCAATTGCATCAGGAAACCCCACGATGAGTCGCTTCGGCGTCTTGCTTCTCACCCTGCTGTGGGCCGTGCTGGCCCAGGCCGAACCGCTGCTGCAAGCCAGCGTCGACCGTACCCGCCTGGAAGCCGGCGAAAGCCTGGAGCTGACCCTGGAAAGCCAGGACGTGACCCAGTTCGGCAAGCCGGACCTGCGCGCCCTGGAAGGCGACTTCGAGGTACGCGGCACCCGCCAGCTCAACAGCCTGCACACCCTGGACGGCGAAACCCGCGCCAGCACCCGCTGGATCATCACCCTGCTGCCACGGCGCAGCGGCAGCCTGCGCATTCCCGAGCTGCAACTGGGCCAATCGCACAGCCAGGCCATCGAGCTGCAGGTGCTGCAGGCCGATGCCAGCCGCCAGGACAGCGCCTCCCAGGTGTTCATCGAAGCGGCCCTCGACAGCAGCGACGTCTACGTCCAGGCCCAGGCCGTGCTGACCCTGCGCATCTACCACTCGGTGGCGCTGTACGACGACAGCAACCTCAGCCCACTGCAACTGGAGAATGCCAAGGTCGAACCGCTGGGCGAATCGCGCACCTATGAAAAGGAAATCAACGGCGTACGCCATGGCGTGATCGAAACCCGCTATGCCGTGTACGCCCAGCAAAGCGGCACCCTCGACATTCCGCCACTGACCTTCACTGCCACGGCCGCCGCCAACAGCGACGAAAACGCGCAGGCCAACGGCACGGCCCGCGCAGGCCGCCAGGTGCAGGTCAGTTCGCTGCCCTTGCGCCTGACCGTGCGGCCGATTCCCGCAGCCTGGCCCGCAGGTGTGCCGTGGTTGCCAGCCCGCAGCCTGACCCTCGAAGAGCACTGGAACCCCGACCCGGGCAGCCAGCAAGTGCAGATTGGCGACTCGCTGACGCGCAACATCACCTTGCGCGCCGAAGGCTTGTCCAGCACCCAGCTGCCGCCGCTGCCGGCCACCGAGATCATCGGCCTGCGCCGTTACCCTGACCAGCCGCTGCTGCGTAACGAAATCGGCGACCGCGGCATGACCGCCAACCGCGAAGAACGCGAGGCATTGGTGCCGACCCACAGCGGCACACTGGCCCTGCCAGCGCTGGAAGTGGCCTGGTGGAATACCCGCGAAGACCATCTGGAGCACACCAGCCTGCCGGCACGCACGCTGAACGTGCAAGACAACCCGGCGCTGAGCGCCGATACCCCGGTCGGTGACAACAGCAGCGCCAGCACCCTGCTGTGGCCCTGGCAGTTGGCTACCCTGGTGTTCGCCCTCACAACCGTGCTGGGTTTCGTCCTGTGGTGGCGAGCCCGCTCGCAACCGGCTGTGCTACGTGCCGCGCAGAACGGGCCTAGCCCGCGTACCTTGCTGGACGACCTCAAGCGTGCCTGCCAGGCCAACGACCCCCAGGCAACGCGCCAGGCGCTGGACGCCTGGGCCCGGCAGCAGCCAGAAACCCTGGCCGAAATGGCAGCCCGGTTCGTGCCGCTGTCGGATGCGCTGGATGGGTTGAACGGGGCGTTGTACAGCGAGAGCGGCCAGTATTGGCAAGGTGAGGAATTGTGGCGCGCGATTGGCACGATTCCGCCAGCTGAACAGGTATTGTTGCCGGCTGGGGAGAATGGCGGGTTGCCGCCGCTTTATCCCAAGTGATGTGTTGCCTGGGCTGGCCTCTTCGCGGGTGAACCCGTGAATACCGGCGCGGCCGGTGCCAGCCATCAGGTCGCGTCAGGGCTGCCAGGTGTTCGCCACAACAATTTCAGCGCCTGTGAGATCGAGCGCCGCCCGCGCGGCGCATCGCGAGCAAGCTCGCTCCTACATTTGTTTCGGGCCAGTTATGCCTGTGGCATATGCGCGCGAACGCCTTGGCGCATGCCTCGATGTCGCGTTGTAAAAACAAGGCGGTCGCGCGCGCCAGGCACAGGAGAGATTGGCCCGAAACGAATGTAGGAGCGAGCTTGCTCGCGATGCGCCGCGCGGGCGGCGCTCGATCTCACAGGCGCTGCAAATGTGATGACGCCCCCCTGGCAGCCCTCACCCAATCCCCCGCCCTACCGCCCCAGCAACCAACACCTCCTTCACCTGTAAGATCATCGAAGACTCGCTGGACGAATACATCTGCGCCAATGCCGGTGAACCCGGTATCAACATGCTGGTCAACGCAGTGCATCACGTGCAGATGACCAGAGCGCTGGCCGAGTTGCTGCTACACCGGCAGACCGGGGAAATCACCCTGCGCTGATTGCAGCCTTTGTAGGAGCGGCCTTGTGTCGCGATCGGGGTGCGAAGCGCCCCCAGGGTCTTCGCATCACCGCAAAATCGCCGGGCCGCGTTGCGGCCCTCTGCGACCGGCCCGGCAAGGCCGCGCCCACGATGAACTGAACCGCAAACCCTTGAGGATCGTGCTTAAAACCATTCTTCTTTACGCAGCCGTGCAGCCGACTGAGCGGGCTGCTCTGCGACTGCCTCGGTTGGCCCTAGCTTGGGCGGGAAGGGATCGTTCGGATTCAGAAGCGCGTCAATCATTGGCGTTGCATTGGATGCATTACCTTGTGGATCACTCAGCAGAGGTTTGGGGCTCCTTTTATCCTGCCTGGATGCCAACTCACTGATCAGTGCATTTGTTGCTCGTGCAACGCGTAATGCGTTCTCTTGGACTTCGAAATCATACTGTCGACCATTTGCAAACCCAGTGTGTTGTACCGTTTAACCAACTGATCTGTAGTTAGCTGCTGAGCTTTCTTCACGGAGACTGGCTTGATCCGCACGGGTCGCCGTGAAAGAGCATTTCTCTCGAACCCATGCCCACTTGGATCCTGCCGATTAACAGGATCATTGGAACAATAGGCGTAGCTGTTCAACCCACCCTCACCAAACGGGCTGAAGCTGTCCGCCGACAGAAAGCGCATCAGAGCCGGGCTGAATGCACGATACCCGTTGCCCAACTGGTAACTCGCCAACTCAACGGCCAGCCGTTCACCATTGAAACCGAGCACCGTGCTTTTCAATGGCCGCTTGGAGTACCCGTATGCTGTATAGACCTCTGCCAAGGTTGCCATCGCCTAGCCTCATGCAAGTGAGCCAGTTGTAGTTTGCTCGAACACAATTTTTCAGCCGCAATCAACGGCGAGGCAACTGACAAAAATGCCAGGCGAGCGCGGTCCTTGTGGGAGCGGCCTTGTGTCGCGATCGGGGTGCGTAGCGCCCCCAGGATCTTCACATCACCGCCAAATCGTCGGGGCCGCTTTGCGGCCCTTTCGCGACACAAGGCCGCTCCCACAGGTACAGCACATACCTTGAGCATCGCGCTGTACCTGTTGGCGCTGGCTGCCGGCGATTGGGCCGCACAGCGGCCCTACGCTTGGGTTACCATACTGCCCTTTCCCCGCTCGCCCGACTCGACATCCACAGGTCATCCATGCGTCTGTTTCATACCTCCGACTGGCACCTGGGCCAAAGCCTGCACGGCCAGGAACGCGACTTCGAACACGCCTGCTTCCTCGACTGGCTGCTCGGCCAGCTGCGCCTGCGCCAGCCCGATGCGCTGCTGATCGCGGGCGATATCTTCGACACGGTCAACCCGCCGGTCAAAGCCCAGGAACGCCTCTACGACTTCATCGTCCAGGCCCACGAGCAGCAGCCCAAGCTGGACATCGTGATGATCGCCGGTAACCACGACTCCGGTTCCCGCATTGAGCTGCCTGCTGCCTTGATGCGCCGCCTGCGTACCCATGCGCTGGGCCGTGTGCACTGGCTGGACGATGGCCAGCTGGATGCCGAACGCCTGCTGATCCCGCTCACCAACGGCCGTGGCAAGGTCGCCGCCTGGTGCCTGGCCCTGCCCTTCCTGCGCCCGGCCGAGGTCACCGGCCCGCAGCTGGGTGACGACTACCTGCAAGGCATCACCCAGGTGCACCAGCAACTGATCGCCGCGGCGCAAAAGAAGCGCAAGAAAGACCAGGCGCTGATCGCCATCAGCCACGCTCATATGGCCGGTGGCGCGGTGTCGGAAGACTCCGAGCGCAGCCTGATCATCGGTAACGCCGAGGCCCTGCCGGCCAAGCTGTTCGACAAAGCCATCAGCTACGTTGCCCTCGGCCACCTGCACAAACCGCAGAAGGTCAACCGCGAAGAACGCATCCGCTACAGCGGCTCTCCGATCCCGCTGTCGTTTGCCGAAATCAACTACCCGCACCAGGTGCTGGAAGTGGAGCTGGACGGCAGCGGCCTGGTCAGCGTCGAACCGCGCCCGGTACCGCGCGCGGTGGCCTTGCAACGGGTCGGCCCGGCACCGCTGGGCGAATTGTTGCAGCAACTGGCTGACCTGCCAGTGATCGACCTGCTCGAAGACCCCAACCGCCAGCCCTGGCTGGAGGTGCGGGTGATACTGGACGAGCCGCAACCCGACTTGCGCCAGCAGATCGAGACCGCGCTGGAAGGCAAGGCCGTGCGGCTGATCCGCATCAGCGCCGAATACGCCGGCCGTACCAACGCCGAGGACGATGACCTGGCCTTTGTCGAACTGGCACGGATGACCCCGCAGGACCTGTTCAGCCGTGCCTGGGAACAGGCCTACGGCAACCCCGCCGACGAGCAGGCGCTGGCTGACTTTGCCCTGCTGTTGCAGGACGTGCAGCAGGAAGAGGAGCAGCCATGAAGATTCTCGCCATTCGCCTGAAGAACCTGGCATCGCTGGCCGGCCCGGTCGACATCGACTTCACTGCCGAGCCTTTGGCCAGTGCCGGCCTGTTCGCCATTACCGGCCCTACGGGGGCCGGCAAGAGCACCCTGCTCGATGCCCTGTGCCTGGCGTTGTTCGGCACCGTACCGCGGCTGAACGACATTGGCCGCGAAGCCAAGGTGCCGGACGCCGACGGCGAAATCCCCACCTCCGACCCGCGCAACCTGTTGCGCCGTGGCACCGGCAGCGGCTTTGCCGAGGTCGATTTCATCGGCATCGATGGCCGCCGCTACCGCGCCCGCTGGGAAGCCAACCGCGCCCGCGACAAGGCCAACGGCAAGCTGCAACACAGCCGCCAGAGCTTCTACGACCTGGACAGCGAACAGGTGCTGGGCAGCGGCAAAAACGAATACAAGCAACTGGTCGAGGCCCGCCTGGGCTTGAACTTCGAGCAGTTCACCCGCGCTGTGATGCTGGCCCAGAGTGAGTTCGGCGCGTTTTTGAAAGCCGACGACAAAGAGCGTAGCGAGCTGCTCGAAAAGCTCACCAACACGGCCATCTATACCCGCCTGGGCCAGCGCGCCTTCAGCAAGGCCCGTGAGGCCGGCGAGGCCCACACTGCCCTTAAGGACCGCGCCAGCCACCTGCTGCCGATGGCCGACGAAGCCCGCGCCGAACTCGACCAGCGCCTGGAGCAGGCGCAACAGCAGTTCAAGGCCGACCAGGCCGGCGAGCGGCAACTCGAACAGCAACGCAACTGGCTGAATGAGCAACACCAGTTGCAGGCCCAGCACGCCGAAGCCGGCAACGCACTGCAAGCCGCCGAGCAGGCCTGGCAGCAGCTGGCCGAGCCCCGCCTGGACCTCGTGCGCCTGGAGCGTCTGGCCCCGCAGCGCCACCAGTTCCACCGCCAGCAGGCACTGACCGCGCAACTGGCGCCAGTAGCCGCGAAGATCATTGAGCAACAGCAGCAGCAAGCCGAGCTGCAAGTGTGTACCCTTCAGCTTGAACAAGCGCTGGATACCGCGCGCCAGGCGCTTGCCGACCGCCAGGCCCGGCACGGCGAAAACGCCCCGCGCCTGCGCCAGGCCTTTGCCGCCCAGGACAACCTGGCCCGCCTGGACCAGGAACTGGCTGCGCAGCGCAGCAGCAGCGAACAGGCAGAGCAGCAAGTCGCCGAAGGCCAGCAACAGTTACAGCAACTGGAGGACAACCAGCAGCGCAGCCAGCAGCAACTGGCACAGATCGACACCGCGCTTGCCGACAGCCAGCACCTGGCAGGCCTGGCCGATGCCTGGCATGCCTACCTGCCGCAGCTCAAGCAGGTGATGCTGGTGGGCGGTCGCCTGGCCAAGGGCCGTGAAGAACTCCCCGGCCTGCAAGCCCAGGCCAGCCAGGCCAACGCGCACTTGCAGGCCGAACGCGACGCCTACGACCTGTTGTTCCGCGAAGCCAAGGCCGAACCGCAAGCCCTGACCGAACAGGTCGAGCTGCTGGGCGCCATGCTGCAGGACAACCGCAAGCAGCAACGCGCCCTCGAACAACTGTCGCGCCTGCATGGCCGGGAAATGGAGTTGCGCCAGCAACTGGATGCCGTACGCGAGCGGCAACAGCAGGCCATGCAGCAGCGCCAGCAACTGATTACCGAGGGTACCGCCGCCAAGGCCGAGCTGGAAACCGCCGAGCAGGCGCTGAACCTGACCCGCCAACTGCTGGAGCGCCAGCGCCTGGCGCGCAATACCAGTGTCGAAGAATTGCGCGGCCAGCTTCGTGATGGCGAACCCTGCCCGGTGTGCGGCAGCGCCGAGCATCCGTTCCATCAACCCGAAGCGCTGCTGCAAAGCCTGGGGCGCCATGATCAGGCCGAAGAAGACGCCGCGCAGACGCAAGTCGAAACGCTCAACAGCAAGCTGGTGGAACTGCGTACCCAGTTGGGTGTGGTCAACGCCCAGCTCAAGGATTACCAGCAGCAACAGTCGCAACTGGGTGAACAGCTGCAACCGCTGGTGGCCGAGGTGCAGGCGCACAGCCTGTGGCCTGCCCTCGCCCCGCAGGACGACAAGGCCCGCAGTGCCTGGCTCGACAGCCAGCTGCGGCGCCTGGACGAAGAAATCGGCCAGGACGAGAAGCGCCAGAGCGCCCTGCTCGCCCTGCAAAAAGATGCAGCCCGCCTGAACCAGCAACTGCAAGCCGCGCACGAAGCCCAGCAACAGGCCCAACGCCACCTGGAACAACAACACCAGGCCCTGGCCAGTGACGAGCAACAACTGCAACAAGGCCTGGACGACCTGGCTGGCGTATTGCCCGAGGACGCCGTAAAGGCCCTGAACGACGACCCGGCCAACGCCTTCCTCGCCCTGGACCAACAGATTGCCCAGCGCGTGCAACAGCTGGAGCGGCGCAAGGACGAACTGGAAGAACAGCAAGCCCGCCAGGCTCAGCTGGACAAATTGCGCGACCAGCAACAGGCTCGCGTGCAAACCCGGCAGCAGTTGCTGCAGAAACTCGCCGCACTTGATGAGCAGCGCCAGCACGCCCAGGCTTCGCTCGCCGAACTGCTCGGCGAGCACGTCAGTGCCGAAGCCTGGCAACAGCATATGGACGCCGCGCTGGAACAAGCCCGCGCCCTCGACGCCGACACTGCCCAGCGCCTGCAAGACCTGCGTACCCAGGGCGTGCAATTGGCGGGTGAGCTCAAGGCCAACGCCCAGCAGCAACAGGCACTGGACGCCGAGTGCCAGCAGTTGCAGGGGCAGATCGCCCAGTGGCGCAGCGAGCACCCCGAACTGGACGACGCCGGCCTGGACCGCCTGCTGGCGATGGACGATGGGCAAGTCAATGAACTGCGCCAGCACCTGCAAAGCGCCGAAAAAGCCATCGAACAGGGCCGCGTACTGCTGCGCGAACGCGAACAACGCTTGCAGCAACATGCCGCGCAAATGACCGTGGAGGCTTCAGCCGAAGCCTTGGAGCAGGCCTTGGCTGAGCTGCGTGAGCGCCTGGCCGGCCATGAGCAGCACTGTGCCGAACTGCGTGCACAGCAGGCCGACGACCAGCGTCGCCAGCAGGCTCACCAGGCACTGGCGGCCGAAATCGTCCAGGCCCACCAGCAGTGGCAACGCTGGGCGCGCCTGAATGCCCTGATCGGTTCGGCCTCGGGGGATGTATTCCGCAAGATCGCCCAGGGTTACAACCTCGACCTGCTGCTGCACCACGCTAATGCCCAGCTGCGCCAGCTGGCCCGCCGCTACCGCCTCAAGCGCGGCGGCAGTGCTCTGGGGCTGCTGGTGCTCGACACCGAAATGGGCGACGAACTGCGCTCGGTGCATTCGCTGTCCGGCGGGGAAACCTTCCTGGTGTCGCTGGCCCTGGCCCTGGGCCTGGCATCAATGGCCTCCAGCACCCTGCGCATCGAGTCGTTGTTCATCGACGAAGGCTTCGGCAGCCTCGACCCGGAATCGCTGCAATTGGCGATGGACGCGCTCGACGGCTTGCAGGCTCAAGGCCGCAAGGTGGCGGTTATCTCCCACGTGCAGGAAATGCACGAGCGCATCCCGGTACAGATCCAGGTCCGCCGCCAGGGCAATGGCCTGAGTGACGTGGAGGTGTGTGGGTGATCCTGTACTCGTTCCGCCGCTGCCCCTGGGCCATGCGTGCACGCCTGGCCCTGCGCTATGCCGGGTGCGCGGTGGAAATCTGTGAGGTGGCGATGAAGAACAAGCCGGCAGAACTGCTGGCCTTGTCGCCCAAAGGCACGGTGCCGGTGCTGGATACCGGTGCCGGCGTGCTGGAAGAGAGCCTGGACATCATGCGCTGGGCACTGGCGCAAAGCGACCCGCAGGACTGGCAACTGCTGGCAAACCCGGCGGCGGCGCAGCAGGCTGAAGCGTTGATTGCGCGCAACGACAGCACCTTCAAGGCGCAGGTGAACCTGTACAAGTACGCCGAACGTTACCCGGCGCATTCCCGCGAGCATTACCGCCAGCAGGCCGAGGCCTGGCTGGCGGAGCTCGAAGGTTTGCTTGACGGCCGGGCTTACCTGCTGGCCGATCACCCAAGCCTTGCCGATGCCGCGTTGCTGCCCCTGATGCGCCAGTTTGCCGGGGTCGAACCGCAGTGGTTCGCCGAGGCGGCTTATCCGCGAGTGCGGAGCTGGCTGGAGGGGTGGCTGGCTTCGGAGCTGTTCAGGTCAGTGATGGCCAAGTAGGTTCACACGATCCCTTGTAGGAGCGGCCTTGTGTCGCGATGGGGCGCGCAGCGGCCCCAGTTTTTTGCATTACAGCCGAAATTGCCGGGGCCGCTCGGCGGCCCTATCGCGACACAAGGCCGCTCCTACACGGGACCGAATCAGGTTCACGAGTGGTGCTTGCCGCTGAGGGCCGCATGGAAGTTGGCACTCTGGCGCAGGTACTGCTCGGTGTAGCTGTGAGTCGCGGACGCCTTACCGCTGCTATCGGCATGGGCATGTGCCGGCAATACAACCGAAGCTGAAATGGCGGATGCAGCAATGACCGGGAAGAGATTGAAGTTCATCTGGGCTGACCTCGACGGCGGTGGTTTGACGGTGGCCCGTTTGGGCCTTGGGTCAAACTTACGCCGACGACGCCGAACGCAAAAATTCATTGCACCAGTATCGACTATCACGCCGATCGATATCACTCGATGAACTTGAGGTCCGAAGGGGCATCCTGAGTCAGGGTCTGTACTGTCTCCAGCAGCTTGCCGCTGCGCGGATCGCGGCGCATGACCACAATCTGGTTGCTCTTCTGGTTGGCCACCAGAAGGAAGTTGTCACTCGGGTCGAGGGCGAATTCCCGAGGATGATCACCCTCCACCGAACGGCGCTGCAGGAACGTCAGCTGGCCGTCGTCCTTGCCCACGCCAAACACCACGATTTCATTGGCCGTGCCACGGTTGCTGACGTACAGGAAGCGCCCGTCCGCCGACAGGTGCAGGCCGCCCGCAGCCTTGGCTGCCGCATCCTGCAGTTCGGTCAGTGGCAGGCGCTGACGCTCCAGCAGGGCATCGTCCTTGACGTCGAACATCGCCACTTCACCGCTCATTTCCAGCGTCAGGTAGGCATGCCTGCCCTTCGCGTCGAACAGCAGATGGCGGGGTCCACTGCCGGGTGGCAGGTCCACCGAGGCCGGGATGGCCGGGCTCAATGGCTGGTCCGGGCTCGCACCGTCGTATCGGTAGATGAACACTTTGTCGGCACCCAGATCGCTGGCGTAGAGATGCTGGCCGTTGGGCGACAGCACCAGCGAATGCACATGGGCGCCGGCCTGGCGCTCAGGGTTTACGCCACTTGGCTTGTGTTGCAGTTGCTGCACGACTTGCTTGAGCTTGCCGTCCCTTGCCACCGGGATCACCACCAGGTTGCCGCCCGGATCGGGCTTGACCGCATAGTTGGCCACGAACAGGAAACGCTGGTCGCGGCTAAGGCTGGCGTGGGTCGGCTCGTCGCCTTTGCTGGCCACTTGATTGAGCGGCTTGATTTCGCCCTTGGCGCTGACCGTGAAACTGCTGGCGTGGCCGCCCGGGGTTTCATTGACCGCGAACAGCAGGCGCTGGTCGGCTGACAGCACCAGCCACGAAGGGCTGACGCTCTTCACCACTTGCAGGGGCGTGGGATCGATACGGCCGGCCTTGTCGTCGAACTGGTAGCGGTAGATGCCCTGGCTGGCGCCATCGGTGTAGCTGCCCACCAGCAAGGTGGCGGCGTGGGCGTGAATTGTCAGGGTCATCAGGCTAGCGGTCAGCAGGCTCGTCCAGGTCCGGTTCATCGTGGTCTTCATCCGGGGCGCGAAAGGCACTCATACAGACTAGCCGATGCTCGCCGTTGGCATCATCGAGTTGCCATTCATCGCCGGTGGCGATAGCCGCGGCGACTTGCTCGGGGGTGAAAGACCAGCGGCGCAGCTGACGGCCATCCATGCATTCGACGGTGAGGCCGGAGTCGTCGGCGGTGAAGTCGAAGGCGTGCAGGCCGTCGATCAGGAGCATGTCGCAAGACTGCAGGGCGGTGGCTAGGGGGGACATGGGGGTACCAATCAGAAATGAGTTGGCATTATAGCCCTGGGGCTGCTTTGCAGCCCATCGCGACACAAGGCCGCTCCTACAGGAGATCGCGTATCCCTGTAGGAGCGGCCTTGTGTCGCGATGGGCCGCAACGCGGCCCCCTACGGTCAATGGGCGAAAATCGAGCCCCCTTCCTTGCCCACCATCTTCTCCGGCTTGATCAGGAACCGCGCCAGCGCCGGCAGCAGCCACAACGCGCCAAACATGTTCCACAGCAGCATGAAGGTCAGCATCAGCCCCATGTCAGCCTGGAACTTGATCGCCGAGAAGATCCAGGTACACACGCCAATGGCCAGGCACAAGCCGGTGAACAGCACCGCTTTACCGGTCGAGCGCAAGGTCTGGTAATAGGCTTCCTGCAACGGCAACCCGGCACGCAGGAAGCTCTCCAGCCGGCTGTAGATGTAGATGCCGTAATCCACGCCAATGCCCACCCCCAGCGCCACCACCGGCAGGGTCGCCACCTTCACCCCGATGCCCATGTAGGCCATCAGCGCGTTGCCCAGCACCGAGGTCAGCACCAGCGGCAGCACGATGCACAGCGTGGCGGCAAACGAGCGGAAGGTGATCAGGCACATCACCGCCACACAGATGTACACCAGGATCAGGATGGTCAGCTCGGCCGACTTGATCACTTCGTTGGTCGCCGCCTCGATCCCCGCGTTACCCGCCGCCAGCAGGAATTGCAGGCCTTCCTTGTTGTGGCTGTCGGCAAACGCCTTGGCCACGGCGGTAACCCGTTCAAGGGTTTCGGCCTTGTGGTCGTTGAGGAACACCAATACCGGCGCCAGCGAGCAATCGCCGTTGTACAGGCCGTCGGCACGGGCAATCGAGTTGTTGAGGATGTCCGGGTTGCGCGACAGGGTTTCCCATTTCAGGCTGCCCTCGTTCATGCCCTTGATCACTTGCTTGGACACGGTCACCAGGGAAATCGCCGACTGCACGCCCGGGGTGTTCTGCATGGTCCACATCAGCTCGTCGATCGGTGCCATGGTCGAGTGGATCGAACATTGCTCCGGCGGGGTCTTGACCATGATCACCAGCACGTCGGAACTGGTGGAGTAGTTGCTGATGATGAAGTTGTTGTCCTGGTTGTAGCGCGAGTCGGGGCGCAGCTCTGGTGCGCCCTGGTCGAGGTCGCCGATTTTCAGGTTCTGGCTGTACCACAGGCCGCCGGCAAAGGCGACCAGCGCCAGGGCCACGGACACCGGCGCCACTTTGGCACTGGCGAAGTTCGACAGCAGGCGCCAGAACGGGTGCTCGCGGGTGGCGTCCTTCTTGCTGCGCTCGATGGCCTTCTTGCTGATGCCAACGTAGGAAATGGCCACCGGCAACAGGATCAGGTTGGTGAACACGATCACCGCCACGCCGATGGACGCGCCGATGGCCAGCTCGCGAATTACCCCGATATCGATGATCAGCAGGGTGATGAAGCCCACCGCGTCGGCGAGGATGGCGATCATCCCCGGCAGGAACAGCTGGCGAAACGTGCGTCGTGCTGCCGTGAGGGCGTTGTCGGCGTCACTGGACTGCAAGGCGATGCCGTTGATCTTCTGCACCCCGTGGGAAATGCCGATGGCAAAGATCAGGAACGGCACCAGCATCGAGTAAGGGTCCAGGCCAAAGCCCACCGCATGCATCAGCCCCAGCTGCCAGACCACCGCCACCAGGGTGGTGATGAGCACGGCGATGGTGCTGCGGATGCACCAGGTGAACCAGTACAACAGCACCCAGGTGATCGCCAGGGCGACACCGAAGAACATTGCCACCATCACCAGGCCGTCGATCAGGTCGCCGACTTTCTTGGCGAAGCCGACGATATGCACCTTCACATTGGGGTTCTGCGCCTGGAACTTGTCACGGATCTTTTCTTCCAGCAGGTGCGAGAACTGCTGGTAGTCGAGCTTCACCTGCTTGCCTGGGTCTTGCGGGTCGGGGTAGCTCTCCAGCAGCGGTACGTCGACGATGCTGGACTTGAAGTTGTTGCCCACCAGCCGCCCCACCTGGCCAGACTTGAGCACGTTGTCACGCAGGGTATCGAGGCTGTCCTGCGAACCGTTGTAGGTATTGGGTATCACCTCGCCACCGGAAAAGCCCTCTTCGGTGACTTCGCTCCAGCGCACGCTGGGGCTCCACAATGACTTGAGCCCGGCACGGTCGACGCCGGGGATGTAGAACACCTCGTCATGGACCTGGCGCAGGGTTTCCATGTAGTCCTTGTCGAAGATGTCGCCATTGACCGCTTCCACCGAGATGCGCACGGTGTTGCCCAGGTTGGCCAGGTCGTTGCGGTGCTCCATCATCTGCTCGATGAACGGGTGCTGCAGCGGGATCATCTTTTCAAAGCTGGTGGACGGGCGGATCTGCGTGGCCTGCCAGAACAGGAAAATGCTCACCAGCACGCACAGGGCGATGACCACGGGGCGGTTGTTGAAGATCAGGCGTTCAAGCAGCGTGGCCTTGTCCTGGTGGTGCGGGTGCATGGTAATGCTCTCCCTGCTGGTCATCGGCTTGCCCCCTCGGCGCCTTGGGCATCCGCCAGGTGCACGCCACCCTGCCCTACCAGCAGCAGGCCACCGTTGGCCAGGCCGCTGACGCCCGCCAGGGCGATGCGGTCGGAACGGTTGTACACGCTGAAGGTCTGGCCGCCATCGGCACTGCGCAGCACGCTGCCACCGTTGCCGACCAGCACCACGGTGCCATCATCGAGAAGCGTAGCGCTTGCCAGGCCGAATTCGAGGTTGCCTCGTGCGGCCTTGAGTGCGACAGGCTGCCAGCTGTCACCAAAATCGGTGGAACGGAACAGGTTGCCGCGCAGGCCGTAGGCCAGCAGAGTGTGCGGCTGGGCGGTGCCAATCACGCCAAACAGCGAGCCCTCGTACGGGCCTTCAACCTTGGCCCAGGTCTGGCCGTTGTCAGCGGAGCGGAACATGCCGCCCTGCTCGCCCACGATGAACAGGCCGGCATCGCGCACCTGGGCGATGCCGTTCAGGTGAAGCTGGTCGGGGTTATCCAGGCGCTCGGCCACGTCCTGCCAGTGCTGGCCGCCGTCGGTGGTTTCCAGCAAGGCACCGTAGGCCCCCACGGCAAAGCCGTGCTGGGCGTCGAGGAAGGCGATATCGAGCAAGGGGGCTTCGCGGGCGAGGTCTTCGAACTGTTTGCTCCAGGTCGCGCCGCCATCGCTGCTGGTAAGGATCTGCGCGTCATGGCCGACGGCCCAGCCGCGCTTGTCGTCGAGGAAGAACACGGCGGTGAGCAGTTGCCGGGTAGGCACGCGGGCCTGGGTCCAGGTGTTGCCCTGGTCGTCGGAGAACAGGATATGGCCACGATCGCCCACCACTACCAGGCGTTTGCCGGCATGGGTGGCATCGATCAACAGGCTTTGGCTGGCCTTGGCCGATTCGGTGGAGTATTCGTCGGCGGCGGCGGCCTGGGCGCTGTCGGCCCACACCCCCAAAGCCAGCGCCAGCACTGCGCTGGCCGCCCATGGCCAGGCACCACGCCTGGCTGGCACCTGTAGCTGTTCCCTCATGACTGCCCCCTGTTGTGTTCTTCTTGGTGGGTCAATGCACTGCAGGCACTGCGAAAAGCCTGATCTAGAGGCCTGCAATAGCTTGAGGGGATCGTAGCGGGGATGTTCGCGGGATTACAACGGGCGGGGTGTTATGTTTTGTTGTCGGCCCCAAAAAGCTTCGCGGGTAAACCCGCTCCCACAGGTACTTGTGGGAGCGGGTTTACCCGCGAAGAGGCCAGCCCTGACTACAGAAAACTCAAGCCAGGCTCTTGCTCACCACTTCATACACATCACTGGACAGCTCACCCGAAGCCAGAATGCGCTCCAGCTCGCCCTTCATCAGGCCTTGGCGCGCGTCATCATACTTGCGCCAGCGGGTCAGCGGTGCCAATTGACGCGAAGCAATCTGCGGGTTCAGCGCATTCAGCTTGATCACCAGGTCCGCCAGGAAGCGATACCCCGAACCATCCGCTGCATGGAAGTTGACCAGGTTCTGCCCGGCAAAGGCACCAATCAGTGCACGCACCTTGTTCGGGTTCTTCAGGGTGAACGCCGGGTGCTGCATCAGCGCCTTGACCCGCGCCAGCCCGCCCGGCAACGCGCTGGCCGCCTGCACGCTGAACCACTGGTCCATGACCAGCGGGTTGTCCTTGAAGTGCTCGGCAAAGGTTGCCAGCGCCTTGGCCCGCTCGGCTTCGAACGGCGAGTTGACCAGCACCGCCAGCGCGGTCAGGCGCTCGGTCATGTTGTCGCACTGCTCGAACTGCTCCAGGGTCGCTTCCAGCACCTGCGGCTTGCCGCTCTGCATCAGGTACGACAGGGCAATGTTTTGCAGGCTACGGCGGGCAAAGTGCTCGGCAGAGGCCACGTAGGCGGTGCTGCGCGACACTTCACGGTTGGCCTGGTAGCGCACCCACAGGGCATCGAACAGCTGATCGGCGATCTGCTGGCGGGCGAACTCACGGGCGGCGTGGATGGCATCCACGTCGGCCACCTGGCTGATTTCGGTGAGGTAGGCCTCACCCGGCAGCGAGAGCATCTCGGCCACCATGGCCGGGTCCAGCGCTTCATTGGCCAGCACGGTGCCCAGGGCGATGATCAGGCGCTGGTCAAGCTTGAGCGCTTCGCCGCGCTGGTGTTGGCCAATCAGTTCCTGCAACACCTGCACCGACAGTTGCTGGCCCGCTTCCCAGCGGTTGAAGCCATCGCTGTCGTGCTGCATCAGGAACATCAACTGGTCGCGGTCGTACGGGAAGCTCAGCTTCACCGGGGCGCTGAAGCCACGCAACAGCGATGGCAGCGGCTTGGCCACGATGCCCTGGAAGGTGAAGGTTTGCTCGGCCTCGGTCACCGACAGCACGCGGCTGCTACCCTGGGCAGCGGCTTCGCCGGCCAGTTGCAGCGGCAGGTCGTTGCCAGCGGCATCCAGCAGGCCAAGCTCCACCGGGATCACGAACGGCAGTTTTTCGGCCTTGTCCGGGGTTTGCGGGCAGCTCTGGCGGAAGCTCAGGCTGTAGGTCTGCGCAGCCGCGTCATAGGCTTCGCTGACCTCCAGGCGCGGGGTGCCGGCCTGGCTGTACCAGCGTTTGAACTGGGTGAAGTCGACGCCGTTGGCGTCTTCCATGGCCTTGATGAAGTCGTCGGTGGTCACCGCCTGGCCATCGTGGCGTTCAAAGTACAAGTCGCTGCCTTTGCGGAAGCCTTCGTCACCCAGCAGGGTGCGGACCATGCGCACCACTTCGGCGCCCTTCTCGTACACGGTCAGGGTGTAGAAGTTGGAAATTTCGATGAAGCTGTCCGGGCGCACCGGATGGGCCATGGGGCCAGCGTCTTCGGCGAACTGGTGGGTACGCAGGTAGGCGACGTCTTCGATACGCTTGACCGTGCGCGAGTTCATGTCGGCGCTGAACTCGGCATCGCGGAACACCGTGAAGCCTTCCTTGAGCGACAGCTGGAACCAGTCACGGCAGGTGACGCGGTTGCCCGACCAGTTGTGGAAGTACTCGTGGGCGACCACGCCTTCGACGCGCTGGTGCGCGGCATCGGTGGCAGTTTCGGCACGGGCCAGCACACAGCTGGAGTTGAAGATGTTCAGGCCCTTGTTTTCCATGGCGCCCATGTTGAAGTCGTTGACCGCAACAATCATGAAGATGTCCAGGTCGTACTCACGGCCATAGACTTCTTCATCCCAGCGCATGGACTTCTTCAGGCTGACCATGGCGTGGTCGCACTTGTCGATGTTCTCGGGCTCGACGTAGATCCGCAGGGTCACGTCCCGGCCGGACTGGCGCACGAAGTTGTCCTCGACGCACCACAGGTCACCAGCCACCAGCGCGAACAGGTAGGCCGGTTTCATGAACGGGTCTTCCCAGGTGGCCCAGTGGCGGCCATCTTCGGCCGGCCCGCTGCCGATCGGGTTGCCGTTGGACAACAGGATCGGGTAGCGATGCTGCTCGGCGATCACCGTGGTGGTGAAGGTGCTCATCACGTCCGGGCGGTCGAGGTAATAGGTGATCTTGCGGAAGCCCTCGGCCTCGCACTGGGTGCAGAACATCTTGCCCGACTTGTACAGGCCTTCCAGCGCGGTGTTGCTCTCGGGGTGGATCTTTACGCTGGTGTCGAGGGTGAAGCGCTCGGCCTTGGGGTGCACGGTCAGGCTGTCGACGTCCAGCTGATAATCGGCCGCGTGCAGTTCCTGGTCGTCCAGCGAGGCACGCAGCAGCTCCAGCTGCTGGCCATCGAGCACCAGAGGCGGCAACCCGGCACCACGTGCCGGGTTGCGGCGCATGACCAGTTGCGCGTGAACCAGGGTGTGGTCCTCGAACAGCTCGAAGGTCAGGTGCGTCTCGTCGATCAGGTACTCGGGCGCCTGGTAATCCTTGAGGTAGATCACTTGCGGTTGTTCGGTACGCATGTGCAGGTCCTTTTTACTGGAGCACGGCCAACTGGTAGGCCGTGTACTTGCGAATATTGATCACACCGGTGTCGAAGATCAGGTACTGGCCCTTGATACCCAGCAGCGTGCCTTCCACTACCGGGTTCTTGTCGAGGTTGAAACTGACGATCTTTGTCGGGTAGGCCTCGACCGGGTAACGCATGTGCACCACTTCGGCGTCCGGCAGTGGCTGGATAGCCTGCAGGCCAAAACGCCCTTGCAGCTCGCGCAGGCCGTCGGCGCAGGCATCGAAAATCTGGTCACGAATGGCCGGCAGGTCGAGCACCTCGGCGTCGCCCTTGAGCAGCGCACGCCAGTTGGTGCGGTCTGGCACCTGGCTGCGCAGCACGTCTTCGACCAGGCCCGATTGCTGGCGGGTGGCTACGCGCATGATCGGCAAAGCCTGGCTGGCACCCTGGTCGAGCCAGCGGGTGGGCAACTGGGTGGCGCGGGTGATGCCGACCTTGATCCCCGACGAGTTGGCCAGGTAGACCACGTGGTCGGTCATGCAGAACTGTTCACCCCAGGACGGTTCGCGGCAAGTGCCGGCGTCGTAGTGGCATTTTTCCGGGGCCATGATGCACACATCGCACTGGGCCAGCTTGGTCATGCACGGGTAGCAATAACCCTGGCTGAAGCTGGTCTTGGTACGCTTGCCGCAATGGCTGCAGTAAATGGCGCCGAGGTACTCCAGGCGCAGGCGCTGGCCGATCAACGGGTTGACCGACACCTGCGTGTCATCCAGGCGGAAGCTGTACTGCACCACCGGTGCCTGCAGGCTTACCGCCATCTTGCTCAACGAGCCACGAGCGAGTTCGATCAATGTACCGAGTCCGACTTGAACAGGATGTTGGCGATCGGCGCAGACTTCGATGCGCATTCCTGCGGGCCCATGTAACCGGTGCGCTGGTCTTCAGGCAGGTTTTTCATCTCCCAGGCGATAACGGCCTGCAACGACAGCTCTTTCTGTTCGGCGGTGAGCTTGCGGCCATCCGACCATTTGCCGATTTCCACGGCCAGTTTCAGGCTTTCGTAGATTTCCGGGGTGATGTTTTCAATCATTTGCGCGAAAGTGGACATAGTGTCTCCTGATTCAAGCTGACAGTTTACGCCGGGCCAGCGCCCCGCCCAAGAGCCCGGTCAGGCATCCGATGAGCAGCCCGCCCACGTGGGCGGCGTTGGCAATCTGGCCAAGGCCGAGGGTGCCGACCACACCGGTCAGGCACACCACCAGCCAGATCAGCATCATGACCAGCACGCCCTTGGGCAGGTTGAAGTAACGGTTGGGCGCCAGCCACTGGAACAGCCACACATGCCCGAGCAGGCCGTACAGCACGCCAGACAGGCCGCCGAACAGGCTCGGCCCGCTGGTGTAGTGCTGGGCCAGGTTGGACACCAGGCTGAACAGCAGGGTCAGGCCCAGCAGCATCCACGGGCCCTGGCGCAGTTCGATGCGTTTGCCCAGTTCCCAGTACCACAGGCTGTTCATGGCCAGGTGCAGCACGCCGAAGTGCAGCAGCATGGGCGATACCAGGCGCCACCACTGGCCATGGTCGAGGGTTTGCGCCAGCGGGGTGAAGTACAGGTAGTCGCCCTGGACACGGAAGTCGAGGAAGGTGAACCAGCTGATGGTGGTGAAGTTGTCGCCCAGGCTGGTGAGGCCGGCGACGATGAAGCACGCCAGCAGGGTCAGGGTGGTGATCTTGCAGGCTTTGGCCTGTTCTGCCAGGGAGGGCTGTGTTGGGGCATTCGCCGGCATGCCCGCTCCCACAGGGGCATCAGTCGCCTGGATGTCGGCGTTACCTTCGGGGAACCGTTGGTAGAGCTCGCGGACATCTTCGGCGAGGGTGTCGGGGGCCCAGAGGACCTGGGCATCGCCCTCTTCGCTCACCCGGTGCGGCACTTGCAGGCGCTGCAACAGGTGGACGAAGCCGCTGAGGTCGACCGACAGCGGCAGGCGCATCACTTCGATAATGTTCATTGGTTGGCCTGTGGGCGGTCGACGTCAACCCAGACGAACTTGTGCGGGTCGATGCGGGTTTCATCATCCAGCCGATAGGCGACCAGCTTGCCGTAAAGCACGGCGCTGTAGTCCAGGCAGGCCAGGTTGGCGCGGATCGGCGCCGGGCGGCCGCTGCGCCAGTAGTGGCCAACGAACAGCAAGGGCTCGTCTTCGTCGTAGCGCAGCAAGGCATTCTTCTGGCTGTGGCTGAGCGGGGTGCTGGCCACCGCTTCGGGCAAGGCATCGGGCTGGAACACGATGTCGCCGTAGGTTTGCGGGTCTTCTTCCCAGAACTTGGTGCGGAAGAAGGCGCGGGTCAGGCCGTCGCCGCCCGTCAGGGTCAGGCCGTCCGGCAGGCGCATGTCGGTGCCGCGCAGCAAGCGGTTGCACACGGTGGCGGCAAAACTGTTGCTCACCGCCGAGGCCTGGATGAAGTGCTGGTCGATACGCCCGTCGGGGTACTGCTGGCGCAACGGCTCGATCAACCGCGGGTCCCAGCAGGCGTGCACCAGGCGGAAGCGCCCGGCGTCGACGAACAGCGGCATCTGGTAGAACCAGTTGACGAAGTCGTGCCAGTCGCCGGGGTGGTGGGCGAACTGGGTCAGGGTTTCGTCGATCAGCCGGGCATGGCGTGGCGTGTGCTCGCGCACATAGGCTTTGCCGCTGCCAGGCAGTGCCGGGGTCACCCAGCCCAGGGCGTTGTACTCGTGGTTGCCCATGATGCACAACGCCTGGCCAGCCTCGACCATGTCGTGGACGATATGCAGCGCCTCGCGGATGCGTGGCCCGCGGTCGACGATATCGCCCAGGAACAGCGCCATGCGCCGCGGGTGGCGCCACACGCCGGCCACGCGCTTGTAACCGAGGGCGTCGAGCAGGCGTTCAAGGGTCAGCGCACAGCCGTGCACATCACCGATGATGTCGAAACTTCGCGCCGGATCGAGCATCAGTCGTCCCTGCTCCCCAGGCGGCTGCCCCAACCCAGCTTGGTGCGGCAGACCTCGTAGTAATTGTGGTCCAGCGGGTGGATCAGGCGCAGTTTCTGCGGCTTCTTGCTGACCGTGATGGTGTCGCCGGGGGCGCAGGTGAAGTGGTTCTGGCCGTCACAAGACACCTGCGGGTAGATCTGCAAGTCCTTGGACACCACGATCTTCAGCTCGCTGTTGCCGTCGACCACGATCGGCCGGCCAGACAAGGTGTGCGGGTACATCGGCACGATGACGATGGCATCGAGCTTGGGGTGCATGATCGGGCCACCGGCCGATAGCGCGTAGGCGGTGGAGCCGGTGGGGGTGGCGACGATCAGGCCGTCGGCCTTCTGGCTGCAGACGAACTGGCCGTCGATGTAGATTTCGAACTCGATCATGCGCGTGGACTTGCCCGGGTGCAGCACCACGTCGTTCAGCGCATCGCCCTGGCCAATGGCTTCGTGGTGGCGGCGCACCTCGGCCTGCAGCAGGAAGCGGTTTTCCACCAGGTAGTGGCCGTCGAGCACCTCGGCGACTTTCTCTTCCAGCTCGTCGGGGCGAATGTCGGTAAGAAAGCCCAGGTTGCCGCGGTTGATGCCCAGCACCGGAATGTTGTGGCGGGCCAGCGCGCGGGCGGCGCCCAGCAGGCTGCCGTCGCCACCCACCACGATGACCAGGTCGCAGACCTCGCCCAGCAGCTTGCGGGTGGAGGTTTGCAGGCCGTGGCCGGGTAGCACTTCGGCGATGGTGTCCTCGAGGATCACGTGCAGGTGGCGGTCGAGGAGGAATTTTTTCAGTCGGCGAATGGTGTCGAGCACCTGCGAGCTGCCGAGGCGACCGATGATACCGATATTGCGAAATTGCTCCATGGGGCTCCTGCGAGGCTCTGCGGCGGGTGACGATGGGCCGATTATGGGCGAAACCACCGGGTAGCGGCAAACCGGCTATGCTCGCTGCATGACGCCATTCATGCAGCTACATGACCTGCCCCGGCAACTGCGCCGCCCTGCGGTACGCGACCTGGCCTGGGCCCTGCTGTCGCCGCCCTTGCTCAGCGCCCCGCCTTGCCCCCAGCGCCACCCGCTGGCAGGCAGCCTGTGGGCAGAGCAGCCGCAGCGCCTTGAACAGTGGTTGCGGGCACTGGATGAGGATGACCGCCCCCTGCAGGACTGGTTGGCAAAGCTGGGCAGCCGGCGGCTGGGGCATTACTACGAACGCCTGTGGCAGTTCGCCCTGGGCCAGGCGCCGGGCATAGAGCTGCTGGCAGCCAACCTGGCGATTCGTGACGCTGTGCGCACGCTGGGCGAGCTGGATGTGGTGCTGCGTGACCGTGACGGGGTGCACCACCTGGAACTGGCAATCAAGTTGTACCTGGGGCCGCAAGGCGCCGGGCACGACCCTCATGCCTGGCTTGGGCCTGGCTGCCATGACCGGCTGGGGAGCAAGCTTGCGCACCTGGCGGGGCACCAGTTGCCCATGTCGAGCGGGGCGCATAGCCGCGAGGTGCTGAACCAGCTGGGGATTGATGAGCTACAGGCACATGTGTGGCTGGGGGGATATCTGTTCTATCCCTGGCCCGGGCATGCCGAACCACCCGCGGGCGCCAATCCGCAGCACCTGCGCGGGCGCTGGGTGCGGCGGCAGGACTGGGCCATCACCGAGGGTGAGCATTGGCAGCCGCTGCAGCGGCACGCCTGGCTGGCACCTGCGCGCGTCGAAGCCGGCGAATACTGGGCGGTGGAGCAGTTTGCGGCCTGGTTGCATGTACTGGAACGGCAGGCGCCGGCGCAGTTGCTGGTGCGCCTGGAGCCTGATGCCGATGGCGCCTGGCAGGAAGTGGAGCGGGTGTTTCTGGTGGCTGATGACTGGCCGTATCTGCCCGATAACTGATGTCGCCTGTTCCGGCCTCTTCGCGGGCGCGCCCGCTCCCACAGGTACTCCACAAGCTTGGAAGGCTGTGCAGTACCTGTGGGAGCGGGCGCGCCCGCGAAGAGGCCAGTGCTGGCAACACAATTTTCACAGACCCAGCGCAAAGATTCGTTCCCGGTAGCCTTTAAAGTGATGCCTGAGCGCCAGCAAGAGCGCCATTCCGACCTGATGACGAGGACCGATCATGGTTTCCTCCACCCCCGCGACCCATTACGCGCGCCTGTCCATCGCCCTGCACTGGCTGATGCTGGTGCTGCTGGCCGCTGTCTATGCGCTTATCGAACTGCGCGGCCTGTTCCCCAAGGACAGCGTCGAACGCAACCTGATGAAAGACCTGCACTTCATGCTCGGGCTCAGTGTGTTCGTGCTGGTGTGGCTACGCCTGGCCATGCGCCTGAGCCGCCCGACCCCGCCCATCGTGCCCAAGCCACCGGCCTGGCAGACCGGGCTTGCGCACCTGATGCACCTGGCGCTGTACCTGCTGATGATCGGCATGCCGCTGGCCGGCTGGCTGATCCTCAGCGCCGCCGACAAACCGGTACCGTACTTCGGCCTGGAGTTGCCACACCTGATCGGCCCGGACCCGGACCAGGCCAAGTTCATCAAAGGCTGGCATGAGCGTATCGGCAGCTGGGGCTACTGGCTGATCGGCCTGCACGCGCTGGCCGGGCTGTACCACCATTACGTACAGCGCGACAACACGCTGCTACGCATGCTGCCCTACAAGTAACCGCGTCGGCCCTGCAGGCCACCGGTGTGCACGACGATCAGGCGGGTGCCGGGCGCGAACAGCCCGGCCTCGACCTGTTCACGCAGGGCCAGCAGGGCCTTGCCGGTGTAGAGGGCTTCGAGTGGCACACCGCTGTGCTGCTCGCACTCGGCGATGAACGCCAGCAGCTCATCGTCGAACTTGCCGAAACCGCCGCGGCAGGCGTCATGTAGCTGGTAGCCGTGTGCGCCGGCCAGTGCTGCCACCGTTTGAGGTACGCCATGACCCCTGGGCACGGCCAGCGCGCCATGCACGGCATGTGCGCCCGCCTCTGCCAGTACCAGGCCGGCCAGGGTCGTACCCGTTCCGGCAGCCAGCCACCAGGCGTCATAACCACACCAGCCCAGCGCCGCGATCTGTGAGCGCGCCTGCGCCATGATCAGGGTACAGCCCTGTGCACCGGCCAGCCCGCCGCCGCCTTCGGGGATGCAATGCCAGCCGGGGTAGCGTGCCTGCCAGGGCTCCCAGAAGCCGGCTTCGTTGCGTGCGCGATAGCCGCCATAGCCCAGCCAGTGCAGTTCCATGCCCAGGGCCTGCAGGTCACGCACAGTGGGTGTGTGCTGGGCATGGCCGCGCAGCAGGCCGGCAGTGGCGAAACCGAAGCGTTTGCCTGCGGCGGCCAGAGCGTGCAGGTGGTTGGAATGGTTGCCGCCCAGGCTGATCAGGCCCGGGGCTTTGCTGGCGCTGGCCTGTTGCAGGTGGTGGCGGAGCTTGAACCATTTGTTGCCGCTGATCAGTGGGTCGATCAGGTCCAGGCGCAGGATGGCGGCATGGACCTGGGCTTGTTGCAGCCAGGGCAGGTTCAGGGGTTGCAGGGGGGCTTGGGGAAGGTCTGGTTGCATGCTGCGAGTGTACCTGTGAAATCGTGGGGGCGCTGTGCGCCCCTTTCGCGACACAAGGCCGCTCCTACAGGGACCGCGTATCCTTTGGCTTTTCGCGGTCTGTGTAGGAGCGGCCTTGTGTCGCGAAAGGGCTGCAAAGCAGCCCCGGCAATCTCAGAGCTCAGCCGCCAATCTCGACCCTTGGTTGATCGCCCGCTTGGCATCCAGCTCGGCCGCTACATCTGCACCACCAATCAGGTGCACCGACTGCCCTGCCGCCACCAGCCCGTCCTGCAATTCGCGCAGCGGGTCCTGCCCGGCGCAGATCACCACGCTGTCCACCGGCAACACCTGCGGCTCGCCATCTGCCACACGAATGTGCAGGCCGGCATCGTCGATCCCCAGGTACTCAACACTGTTCAGCATGTGCACCCGCTTGTTCTTCAGCCCGGTGCGGTGAATCCAGCCGGTCGTCTTGCCCAGGCCATCACCCACCTTGGACGCCTTGCGCTGCAACAGGTACACCTGCCGCGCCGGTGCATGTGGCTCGGCCTTGACCCCGGCCACACCGCCACGGGCTTCCAACCGGGTATCGATGCCCCACTCCTTCCAGAACGCCTCACGGTCCTGGCTGGTGGCCACGCCATGGTGCACAAGGTACTCGGACACATCGAAACCGATACCCCCCGCACCTATGACCGCGACCGCCTTGCCCACGGGTTTGCGTTCGAGCAACACGTCCAGGTAGCTGAGCACCTTGGCATGCTCGACACCAGGAATGGCCGGGGTACGAGGTGCGATGCCGGTGGCCAGGATAATATCGTCGTAGCCGCCACTCACCAGCGCCTGCACATCGACACGGGTATTCAGGCGCAGGTCCACGCCCGTACTTTTCACCTTGTTGCGGAAGTAGCGCAGGGTTTCATGGAACTCTTCCTTGCCCGGCACCCGCTTGGCGACGTTGAACTGCCCGCCAATCTCGCTGGCAGCGTCGAACAGGGTGACCGAATGGCCGCGCTCGGCGGCCACGGTGGCCGCTGCCAGGCCAGCCGGGCCGGCACCCACCACGGCAATACGCTTCACTGCCCGCACGGGCAGGTAGTTGAGTTCGGTTTCGTGGCAGGCACGCGGGTTGACCAGGCAACTGGTCAGCTTGCCGCCGAACGTGTGGTCCAGGCAGGCCTGGTTGCAACCGATGCACGTGTTGATCTCATCGGCACGGCCGGCCGCCGCCTTGTTGACGAAGTCCGGGTCGGCCAGGAACGGGCGGGCCATCGAGACCATGTCGGCATCACCCTCCGCCAGCACCGCCTCAGCCACTTCCGGGGTGTTGATGCGGTTGGTGGTGATCAACGGGATGCTCACCACGCCACGCAGCTTGGCAGTGACCTTGCTGAATGCCGCACGCGGCACCTTGGTGGCGATGGTCGGGATTCGCGCTTCGTGCCAGCCAATACCGGTGTTGATCAAGGTCGCGCCGGCCTGCTCGATGGCCTTGGCCAGCAGCTCGATTTCGTCCCAGGTGCTGCCCCCCTCCACCAGGTCGAGCATCGACAAGCGGAAGATGATGATGAAGTTCGGCCCCACCGCGCCCCGCACCCGGCTGACGATGTCCACCGCCAGACGCATGCGGTTTTCATAGCTTCCGCCCCAGCGGTCGGTGCGGTGGTTGGTGTGGGCGGCGAGGAACTGGTTGATGAAGTAGCCTTCCGAACCCATGATCTCGACGCCGTCATAACCGGCACGTTGGGCCAACACCGCGCAATTGACGAAGTCGGCGATCTGCTTCTCGATGCCCGCTTCGTCCAGCTCCTTGGGCTTGAACGGGTTGATCGGCGCCTGGATCGCGCTTGGCGCCACTTGGCGCGGGCTATAGGCATAGCGCCCGGCATGCAGGATCTGCAGGCAGACCTTGCCACCTGCGGCATGTACCGCTTCGGTGACGATGCGATGCTTGTCGGCCTCTTCCTCGGTGCTGAGCTTGGCCGCACCGGAATACACCCCGCCTTCATCGTTGGGCGCAATGCCGCCGGTGACCATCAGGCCGACGCCACCTCGGGCTCGCTCGGCAAAGTAGGCAGCCATGCGCTCGAAACCACCAGGGCGCTCTTCAAGGCCGGTGTGCATCGAGCCCATCAGGGTACGGTTGCGCAAGGTGGTAAAGCCCAGATCCAGCGGGGCGAGCAGGTGCGGGTAGCGGTCGGCGGCCATGGAAAGGTCCCCATTAAGCGTGGTCACGGGATGCGGGTGCCTCACCGGGCCCCGTCGTTTGTCTACCTGCGACATTAAACAGCCGTTTGAATTGGCTCAATGATCAAAACTGACAAGTTAATGATCATAAAAAACACCCAGGGCGGACTTTTTTGTAATGGAGCGTCAAAATGTGTCAGGACATGTATTGAAAACGTAAGTCATTTGTAAATAATTCGCATCCGACAATAAATACCATTTGGATGCTGCTTTCATGCTCAAAACCCGCCTTACCCGGCTGTCCCCCCTGTCGCTGCACCTGTGCCTCGGCGTCGCCGCGGCAATGACCACCGGCGTGGTACGCGCCGAAACGCTGGAACCCACGACAGAGGAGGCTGCCAAGGAAGGCGGCAAGCAAACCTCACCCGCGCTGGAACTCAGCGCCACCAATATCGAAAGCCAATGGCTGGGCGCCAACACGGAAAACACCGGCAGCTATGCGCCGGGCACCACCACCATGGGCGGCAAGGGGCCGCAGAAACTGCGCGAGATTCCGCAATCAGTCACCGTTATCACCGATCAGCGCTTGCAGGATCAGCAGCTGCGCAACATGGACCAGGTGATGAACCAGATGACCGGTGTTACCCGCAAGGAGGCATGGGCCAAGAACACCTATGTGTCCCGTGGCTTCGAAATCAACGATGTGCGCTACGAAGGTGGCGCCACGTCGAGCATGCTCGACAGCAGCCGCTACGAAGACCTTGCCCAGTTCGACAGCGTCGGCTTGTTGCGCGGTGCCGACGGTTTGTATGGCGCAGGTGAACCGGGCGGCGTGATCAACTTCAGCTACAAGCGCCCGCTGGCGCAGCCGCAGGTAAAAACCCTGACCTCGGCCGGCAGCTGGGACAACTACCGCGGCGAATTCGATGTAACCGGCCCTTTGGCAATGGACGGGCGCCTGCGCGGACGCTATGTAGGCGTACTGGAAGACAAACATAACTTCGTCGACTACGACCACAAGAAACGCAACCTCAATTATGTGTCGTTCGAGTTCGATGCCAGCGACGATACCCTGCTGTTCTTCGGTGCCAGCCACCAGCGTGACGACCTCAATGGCGTGCGCAACACCCTGGGCCGCTTCTCTGATGGCAGCGATCTGGGCCTGTCACGCAGCACCAACCTGACCACGCCGTGGAGCTGGAACGATATCGAGAACACCACGGTGTTCGCCCGCCTGGACCAGCAACTGAGCGACAACTGGAAAGCCGTGGCCAACGTGCGCCACAACATCAACCGCAACGCGCAGAATGTGGTGGAGCTGGAAAACCCCATCGACCCGGCCACTGGCACCGGTGGCTCGTGGTGGAACAACCAGCATGATTTCAAAACCACCAACACCACCCTGGACCTGAACCTGCAAGGCTCGTTCGACGCCTTCGGCCACATGCACGACCTGACCGTGGGGGTGGACGGCAGCAAGCTCAAGAGCCGTGGCGGCAGCTACTGGAACTTCCTTTACGACGACCTGATCTTCTCGCCAACCCTGCCGGACCGCTTCCCCACGGCGCAGAACTTCCCAGACACCAGCACCGATGTGCGCAAGGCAGGCGCTTACACCTCGCTACGCATCCGCCCGGTGGACGACCTGTCGCTGATCATCGGTGGCCGCTACACGCTCATGGAAGACACCGAGTATGTCGGTGCCAATGGCCAGAAGCTCAACTCCATCGATGAGGACCGCCAGTTCGTGCCGTACTACGGCATCGTCTACGACCTCAGCGAAACCACCAGCCTGTATGCCAGCCACGCCGAAATCTACAAGTCGCAGGCCACCAAGCTGCAAGGCCCGCCGCCAGGCAGCAAGGCCCTGGAGCCGTTGACCGGCACCAACTACGAGGTCGGTATCAAGCAGGAACTGGCGGACGGCAAGCTGCTGGCCAGCTTTGCCTTGTACCGCATCGAGAAGAAGGGCGAGGGCCAGATCGACCCGGACTACCCACGCCAGTGGGGGGCTGTCACCTCATGCTGCTATGTAGGCAATGGTTATCAGCTGAGTCAGGGCTTCGAACTGGAACTGAACGGCGAAGTGCTGCCGGGGCTGCAAGTGGCGCTGGGCTATACCTACAACGCCAACGAGAACAAACGTGAAGGCGATGCCCGCTTCAGCACCCATACCCCGCGCCACCTGTTCAAGCTGTGGACCGACTACCGCTTCCAGCGCCTGCCGGCACTGAGCCTTGGCGCCGGGGTGATCGCCCAGAGCGAGCACAGCGAGTCGGGCACCGTGGTACCGTTGGGCGGCAGCGAATCACTGGACTACTCCTTCGTGGAAAGCGGCTACGCCATCTACTCGGCACGCGCCGCGTACGATCTGGACGAGCACTGGACGCTGGCACTCAATGCCAACAACGTTTTCGACAAGACCTACTACAGCACGGTGTCGTCGACCGGCTACGGCAACCTTTATGGTGAGCCTCGCAGCTTCCTTCTCAGCTTGAGCGGAAAGTTCTGAGGCGGGCTGTCGGGGCTACGTCGCGCCCCGATAGGCATTCGTTTATCTGCCTGCGACATGATCGAAACTGACAAGTTAATGATCAATGTGTACAGGCCTGCCCTTGAACTTCACCGTGACTCAGCCCGGTAAACCGCTACCTGAGATAGTTCGCAGCTAGTCGAACTTCCCGAGTTTGCCCAGAGTCTGCAGGCGAACGGCTCGCGTCTGCCCTGCAACAGCAGGGCCGACGAAGCGCCGCTCGCTTACCGCCAACAGTGAACATCTTCCGGGAGCACACATGAAAGTACATATCGTCCACGCCCATCCTGAAGCCAAAAGCTTCAATGCCGCGCTGACGGCACAAGCCTGTAGCCACCTGGCCGGCCAAGGCCACGAGGTCACGGTTTCAGACCTTTACGCGATGAATTGGCAAGCATTGTCCGGACGAAGCAACTTCACGACCTGTGCGGACCCGGACTATTTCAAGCAACAGATCGAAGAGGCTCACGCAACCGAGCACGCCGGCTTTGCCCCGGATATCCAGGCGGAAATCGACAAGCTCTTTGCTTGCGATGTGCTGATTCTGCAATTCCCGCTGTGGTGGTTCTCAATGCCTGCGATCCTGAAAGGCTGGGTTGACCGTGTGCTGGCCTACGGTGCGGTCTACGGTGGCGGGGCGTGGTATGACCAAGGCAAGTTCGCGGGCAAGCGTGCCATGGTATCGCTTACCACAGGGGGCGGTGCCTCGATGTATGCCCATGACGGTATCAACGGCAACATCGACACGCTGCTGTTCCCCATCCAGCACGGGGTGCTGCGCCTGACCGGCTTCGACGTACTCGAACCTTTCATTTCCTGGCAGCCGGCAAGCGTCAGTGCCGAGATCCGCGCCAATTACCTGCAAGCCTACCGTGATCGCCTGGACCATCTACTCACAGCCGAACCGCTGCCTTTTTCCAGCCTCAGCGATTATGACCCGAATACGTTCCGCCTGCGCAAAGCGGCCACTCAAGAGGCCTGAATGCGTGACCGTGAGAAGCAGCCCAGGTTGCTTCTCACCGCCCATGCGCCCATTCGGAAATGGAAGCCAGAATGAACACGCTCAAGAAAATCCGCCACTTCGCAATCGATACCAACGGCGTTTTGCTCAATGATGTCTACAGCACCCCCATTCGGACGTTCATCGAACGCCGTGGCGGGCACTACACAGCCGATCTCGAACGCCTGGTACTAGGCTCCCCCCATATGGCAGGGGGGCATATCATGGCACTGGCCTGCAACCTGCCTTGGACAGCCATGGAAACCATCGAGGCGTTCCTCGTCGAACAGGCCGAGTACGCCGAACTCCACCCCGTGCAACTGGCACCAGGTGCCAATGCCTTGCTTGCCCGGCTCAAGGCGACAGGCGCGCGCATCACCGCTTACGGTGGAAGCCCCAAGGCAGCGATCTTTGACCGCTACCTGGCCCCTGTGCGCGAGTACTTCGATGCCGAATTGCCTTACATCGACATGGGGTTCGCGCGCCCCGGCATGGTTGAAATTTTCCGCGAGTCCGCTACAGGTGCTGGCGAACTGGTGTTCATCGATGACCTTAACCGGGTCGCTCAGGTGAGCAAGATGCTCGGTTGCGGCTTCATAGGCAAACCCTCAACCGAGTATCAGGCGCAGCAGATGCAGGCATCAGGCGTGCAGTTCATCTGCAAGAACCTGGACGAGATCGACGAGCCGCTCTTGCAAGCGCTGGACGAGTCCATGCTGCAATTACACCCCTAGCCAAAGCGTATTCCCCTCACGTCGCCGCCAGGCCCAGCACTGCCTGCATGGAATATAATCCAGCAGGCTGATGGCTGGCCCAGCGGGCCGCCCGCAAGGCGCCTCTGGTGAATACCTGGCGATCCAGCGCCTGGTGGGTGAGGGTAAATATTTCACCATCGCCTGCAAATA
Source organism: Pseudomonas sp. NPDC089547 (assembly GCF_050280665.1). Classification (NCBI taxonomy): domain Bacteria; kingdom Pseudomonadati; phylum Pseudomonadota; class Gammaproteobacteria; order Pseudomonadales; family Pseudomonadaceae; genus Pseudomonas; species Pseudomonas sp. NPDC089547. The sequence goes on from NZ_JBNNVS010000020.1 coordinate 93,804, forward strand.
TCAGCGAGTGATCCCCCACCAAGGAACCGCCCCGCAGAGTGGCGAAACCTATGGTCCCCTGCTCCCGCGCGCCGGTCAGGCCATCACGTACTCGTACTGCATGGTTGTTCAGGTCCACCTGTCGCCCGCTAGCGACCGCTTCACCGATCATCAACGCCGTGCCCGAGGGGGCATCCACCTTGTGACGATGATGCATTTCCAGCACTTCGGCATCCCAGTCTTCACCAGGCAGCACCCGTGCGGCGATTTCGGCGAGAACGCCAAGCAATCGCACCCCTACACTCATGTTGCCAGACTTGACAATACGCGCCCCTCGGCTGGCGGCAATCCTTTCCTCCTGCTCCGGGCTGAAGCCGGTCGTGCCAATGATATGAACAAGCCCCCTCGCCGCAGTGTGCTCCAGGCATTGCAGCGTGACTTCAGGCTGGGTGAAGTCGAGCACTCCATCGGCCCCCTCGAGCGAGCCCGACAAATCGTCGCTGAAATACACACCCGTCGTGCCAACACCGGCCAACTCGCCGCAGTCCCTACCGACCAGACTGGAACCAGGCCGTACCACCGCGGCATGCAGACATGCGCCCTGGGCCTTGACCAGGCTTTGCAGCAGCCGCTGCCCCATCCGCCCCGACGCTCCCAGAACTACCAGTTTCATCACTTTATCCATGACTACCGAAACGCCTCCGTGAAAAAAATCGTGGTTGCCGCCGTTCCTGCGTCAACCACGACATTTCGCTGTGCAGCTTATTGTGGCTCACGCCTGGAACGGAGCACCCTTGAACAGCGGATTGAAGGCACTCACGGTGTAATCGACGATGCCCTCGCTGACATAGGAATCCTCGTTCAGGATGGCCTGCAGGCGATCGGCATCCGTGGAATGAGCAACGATCACGCCACCGCCGGTCTCCAGTTTGGGGCCGGCCAGAATGAATACCCCCTCGGCGATGTACTTACGGACCCAGTCAACATGCGATTGCTTGAATGGCTCGGCAAGTGCCGGATCTACGATGTAACGCGTTTCGATTACGAGCATCTGTCATTCCCTTTTGGATGTTCTACAGCAAAAAGCACGGCCTGTTCAGGCCGCGACATAACCACGTTTGATCAATTTGCCCATGGCAGTTTCCTGATCGCTGGACAGCGCTTCGAAATACCACCTTACCTGGCCATCGAGCACAACAGCAGAGCGGACATTGGCCTCGAAGCGCAAACCCTCGGCATTGGCAATGCCAAGCCCCGTCACACGTTGCGAGTCCTCGCGAATCGCTGGAGTCATGCAATGGCTGCGCTCAAGTGACGTCAATTGCGTCCCCACCCGACTGCCATCGGCCAGTAGCAGCCAACATTCGTGGTGGACACTGGCAAGCGGGCGAAACCGATCATTACTAAAGCCAAACACATTGCGCAAGCGCTCGAAACGCCTCAGTTCGATCACACTCGCCAGGGTATCGATCGTGCCCAGCAGGTAGCCACGTTGATAGAACGCTACCCGATAGTGAACCTTGCGCGGCCTTGACGACAGCTCTGCCTGCAGATCGTCGACCACAAGCTCGATGGGGTACATCAACTCGGCGTGGGAAAGGAAGTTTGCGTTGACCTGATTCCAGCTGACCGTCACTTCGCCACGCACATGCGCCGTGGTGTGATAGAGATGGTGGTAAACCGCCTGGCGCTGGGCTTCGATCAGCATGACCCCTGGCACATGCTCGTGGGACTTTCGATAAAAGTAGTAATGATCGGCGTCATTGATTAATTGGTAGCTGCTTGAGTGATTACCAGGGAAAGACGGTACCTCCCCTGGGGCCTGCAGCAGCTCCTCCGACAGCTGATACGGCACTGCGCGCCGTGCCTGCCAGGAGACATCCCGGGCAATAGGCTGGGCCAGGCTGCCATTGGCCAGGTATTCGTCCACCGAATTGCTCGGCAGGAGGAGACGCCAACGCCCATCTGCCTCCCGCTGGTAAGGTAGCTGCGCCATGTCGGCTACCGTTGCCGGCAGGTATAACGGCCATGCTGGCCGGTAATTTCTGATCAAGACATCCTCATCGCTATCCTTGTGCAGCCATCTTGGCTGAATTGACGCCTTTTCCATTGCATCGGTCCTTTTGCTGACGCCTCAGAGCCAGGCCAGACCCCGTGCTGGCCCGCCACTCCGCGGTGGGCTCAGGTTATCAAGCGTAAAATCACAGGCAACCTGCGAACTTTCACAGAATGCCTACTCTAGAGGCCTTGACCACGGCATGGAGCTTGTTGGATGCCGACAACTTCAAGACGCAGTTATCGACGTGAAAATTTACCGTACGCACTTTGATATCCATGATCTGGGCAATTTCTGCCGAGGTCTTGCCTTCGGCAGTCCACTTCAGGACTTCCAGTTCGCGAGAGGTCAATGACGCCAGGTCCGGGCACTGGCTCTGGCGCACCAGTTGGGCATGTGTCAATTGACCGAACATGGCCAGCATGCCCTGCAACTCCAGAAGTTCGATGGCCATACACGGCTCCTGCTGGCGCGCAAACGTGATCACGCTCTGGTACCCCCGCCCATCCCTCATGCACAGCGACACACCATGCCCGATGCCATGCGCCAGGGCCTGTTCGGCAAACGGACGTTCAGTGAACTCGCGACAACTCCATGCTTGCGGTGATATGAATTCGCGACAACGGCGAACGACGGGGTCGATGGACACATAGTCATTGTCCTGATACGTCGTCTGCCAATCGACCGGATAGTTGCTGAACATGCTGATTGATGGATTGAAGATGGGTAGCGGATTGCGCGTGCCACCTGCAAAATAGTCAAAGCCCAGCAACTTCACCCAACGACGACAGAATGCATATACATCGGCATCATCCGCCATCTTGATGATATCTTCCATGAACATGCGTCCGGATAGCATGCCTACTTCCTCCGAAAGTGGTACGGGTTGCCATGCCCCCGATATCGAGCACAGTGACCCAAGCCTACGAAGGCTGGCGAGCGGCGAGCGCCCGACGCGTGATTTCGTTGAGTTCGATCATCAGCGCCACTGCCCGCTCGACGCCAATCTGCCGGGCGGGCCCCAGGCGCGACAGGTCGACACCCAGTCGCCGCAGCAAGCGCTCGACACCTGTGGTCGTCACTGTGACGTACCGACAGAGATCACGCGCCATGCCGAAGGCAACGACTTCACTTATGGCGTGGATAGTGCCCTCGGAAAAACGGCACGCTGATCGATCAGGGCAATCGATGGCAAATCGGCTCAGTTCCCATACCCGCTCCGAGCAAGGTGCCGGTTGCCCGTGTAGTAATTGCGAAAAGCTGTGAGCCAACATATTCGGGCCCGTTGTCGGCATCAGGCGCCAGCAACCGATCGGCACCTGCGGGTGGCTCGGGTCACGAATCAGCATGTAATACGGATTCAACGCATCATAACCATCGATTTCCATATCATCGATAATGCTTACGTCCCACTGCTTGCGGTCCTTGAAAACCCTCGCGCGCAAGGCATGCATTGCCTTCAGGTGCGCGCTGTCCATTTCATTGCGTTGTTGTATCGAGATCAGCATTGCGACATTCCATTGCATCAATTTTCGCGTAGAAATTTATAGTTACAAAACCACTTAGACACCTCCCAGATCAGGGAGGTGACACCATCGTGCATTTCGACTAGGGGTGGATCAATTTGTTCTGAAGCGCCTTGACAACTGCGAGCTGGCGAGAGCTGACATTGAACTTGCGACGAATGTTCTTGAAGTGAAAGTCGATCGTCGAAGACGAGCAGGAAAGGATCATGGAAATTTCCCAAGTGGTCTTGCCCGCTGCGCACCACAGCAACACCTCCAGTTCCCGCTTGGTGAGCACGGCATTGGGCCACTGGTTGCGTGACATCAAGGCGATAACACCTTCCAGGGCAAAGTCACGTAGCAGCGTGGCACGGCCAAGCGTCTGCTCAAGGTGGCGCTGGTAGCCTTTGCCGCTATCTCCCTGCCAGACCAGACTGAGCATACCGCTATGCCCCTGCCCGCCGTGCAGGGGCAAGGCCACACCGTGTTGCAATCCATAGGCAGCGGCTTCTTCGAAAAACCTGCGACTCGACTCGCAGCGACAACTGTAACCACTCCACGAAAACGGCAAGGGCGAGCCCATGCAGTGTGCAACCACTGGATCCAGCAGGGCAAAATCCTCATCGTCATAGCGCTGGCGCCAGGCTTGTGGATAATTGCTTCTGATGAAAGCCCCACGATGATCCAGTTGGGCCTTGGACTTCAGGCCCAGCAGGATCTGGCCATACCCCATATCGTCGGCAAGCCTTTTCAAGGTATCGAACCATTCATCCAGCGTTGCTGTTGCAGTCAATGCTCTAAATCGTTCGATGTCAGTCAAGATTGCCCCTCATTCCGTGCATCTGATCATGCATCAGACCTGCAGCGATTCCTCCACAGGCCTGAACTGCGCCAATGCAGGCAAGACGCTGCTCAGGTACTCCAGGAACACGTTCTGATCGTTGACCATTGCCTGCAGGGCAACCACACCATCAGGCCTGACCAAGAGGGCTTCGCCGATTCGCAACGCCAATGCCTGCGCTCGCCTGGCCGGCACCTCGGTAACCGCTACGATGCCGACCCGCCCAGTGGCCCGCAGTCGCTGGCTCAGCAGGTCGGGACAGGCCCCGCAAACAATCAGCACGAACCGTCCTCCTCGCATCAGCGCATGGCTGCGCTGCCCCCCTGTGTCAGTAACCAACTGCGCACAAGGCAACAGCTGCCCTACCCAACGCCCACTGCCCGCGACCAGCGCCTGATCCCCGTATCGCTGGCCCAGCCCTGAAAAAGTCATAGGCAAGCCAACGGCCATGTTTGAGCGGTTGTCCACGGTTGGCAGCCATCGACGCAGTGCGCCAGCCGGATCGCGATCCTGCCGCAGGATCAGCCGGGTATTGGCATCGGTCGTCGATATCATTTGCGCCGCAACAGGCCGGCGCTCGCGCTCATAGCTGTCGAGCACCGAGGGGTAGACGCTACCGTCCAATGCACCCGCCAGTTTCCAGGCGAGATTGAAAGCATCCTGAAACCCTGTGTTCATGCCCAGCCCTCCTACCGGACTGAACAGATGGCAAGCGTCCCCGCACAGGAACACCCGGTCTCGCGAATATCGGCGAGCCAACCTGTTGTAGAAGCGCGAATTCGATTCCCAGATGATGCGTTCCAGTTTGACCTGGCAACGGCCATAGCGGTCGGTGAGCGCCTGATAAAACGCCAGTGGGTCGCCCTGCACCTGGGCAACCTTGCCATCGCTTGCCTTGATGATAACCCTGTGGGTGCCTCCCGCTTGCGGGATGATCAGGAAAAAGCTGTCCTCGCGAACGTAGTAGTGAACCTTGTCGACTTCCCCCTTCCAGCTGACCTGCGCATCGAACATGAAGAAATCCACACCGGAATCGGTACCTTCGAAATCGATGCCCTGCAAGGTTCTGACAGTGCTGCGGCTGCCGTCGCAACCAACCAGGTAATCGCAGTTCAGGACACGGCCATCGTCCAGCACCACTTCGACGCCTTGCCGGGTGGGCGTCAATGCCGTCACGCTGCAACCTCGCTGCAGGCTGCCCCCCAGTTCTCGGTAGGCGTGCTCGAGCACCGCTTCGGTTTCGGGTTGGGAAATGCCGAGGATATAGTCGTGAATTGATGGCAAGTGGCGGTAATTGACATGCATCGTACGCCGGTTGTTCCAGTACACCAGCAAGTCGTGGATCGGCATACCCTGTTCGATGAACGAATCCGCCAGCCCGATCATGTCCATGATCGCCAGCGAGTACGCATTCATGGAGGACGCCTTCGACTGCGTCGACCGCGTGAGGCGCCGTTCCACTACCGTCACCTCGACCTGCAGGCGTCGCAGCACATAGGCGAGCAGCAACCCGACCGGCCCGGCGCCGACTACCACTACCTGATGCTTTCCTTGTTCAGGACTCATTTGAACCTCCTTTGTCTGATAGGCCGTGGGCCAGCAATCTGGCCGCCCACGGCAAACCTTGCGATGTCCTCAGCGGGGTACCCCGGACACCGCCATGTCTTCCTTGCCAGACGTGCCCGCCAGACAGAGCAGACACCCGCCCTGAGCCTGGAAGATCCCCGCCAGCGCCAGCGCGCCGCGGCCACTCAAGTGGTTGGTATCGGCATAGGCCGGGAGACCGTCATGCAGGAAATGGCTGTCCTGAAGCACCTGGTAAGCCGTACTCAGGTCCACCCAATGAGTGTTTGCCACCCTCGCCACCATTGCTTTGACCAACGGATTGCCTTGTGCGCCATGCACCACCGTAGACGCCCCCAGACGTAGGCCGAGACGACTCAGCAGGGCCGAATGCTGCATCGAGCGGTCAAGCACTGGCGCATCGTGGAAGAAGTACATGGGTGTCGTCGCCGCGAGCTTGCGTATACGCTCCTCATCCAAAGTCACCGGCACGCCATCGACCTTCGCCAGCACGTCGTAAGCACCGGCAAACAGATTGAAAGCGTTCACGACAAAAATCGCTTGGTAGCGCGAGTGATTGCGCTCGATGAAGTCGAGCATCGCTGCGCATTTGGCACGCCGCTCGTCCGTCAGCACGATAGCCGGCACGCGCTTGGCCATCCCCCATTCGGCAACTTGGCAACCACCCACCTCATAAGCCGTGACGGAAAAACCTTCGGCCTTGGCCAGCCGGTCGATGAAACCACCAAGCGCCGCCCCGTGGGAGTCGCCGACCAGCAACACCTGCCTGGATGAGCGGGCACCAATGTGGCACCGCTCATCCACTGCAGCCTTCCCCAGGTCCAGATGCTCAACCTCCCAGCATGGCGCCACCCAGCCTTCGGTCATATGAATGTTCTGGCCATCCACCGTCAGGTTGGCATAGCGCTCGCCCAGTACCGGTGGCAGTTTCAATTCCTCCAGGCCTGTCATGGACACGATCAGCGCAAATGACGCCGTGGTTAACCCCGCAAAACCCGTGAAGACAGCCTTGTGCCCACGCCTTGAGCGAATGAATGGGCGTTCGACACCCAAGTAGGTCATGATCGCCAGCGTCACGATCAGCACCAGCAAGCAGGCCATCACGCGGATGGACAATTGGTTGTCGCCCTCGATGAAACGGGCAATGGCCAGTACCGGCCAGTGCCAGAGGTACAGCGAATATGAAATCAAACCGATGCCCACCATAGGGGGCCAGGCCAGGACGCGGGCAACCATCGACGGTTCGCCATCGCGGTTTCGCCCATAACGGATCAGTAAAAGCGTACCAACGCAGGGTGCCAGGGCGTGCAAACCTGGGTAAGGCTGCTCGGCCAACCATAGGAAACTGCCACTCAGCAGCAACGCACCCAGCAGGGGTAGCCCTTCAAGCAACTCTCGTGCCTTTACTTGCGGCGCCGGCGCAAGCGCAATAAATGCGCCCAGGGCCATCTCACCGAAGCGTGGTATCGAAAAGAAGTACACCCCCGCCTGATGCCCGACGTCACGCGCCCAATATTCACCCAGGGCAAAACACATCACGGCGATGATCAGGCAGACGCCCATCCGCACACGCGCCCGCTGGCCAGGCGCCAGCCAGTGGCCACATGCCCAGCTCAACATCACCAGCAACGCTGGCCAGATAAAATAGAACTGTTCTTCGATCGATAACGACCAGTAGTGCAAGAAGAAATTTTGCTGTGTGTCCTGAGTAAAGTAGTCACTGGTGAATCGATTGAACAATGACAAAAGCACGAACTTCGCAGAGGGCAACAACAAGCTGTTCAATTGACTGGCCGCCATTACGCTGAACAGAAACACCAGGATGGCTGCCGGGAATATCCGCTTGATGCGCCGTGCGTAAAAGTCCCTGAACGTGAACGTGCCGGCGTCGATCCCCGAAGCGATGATGCGCGTGATCAGATAGGCCGATATGACGAAAAATACATCCACACCGGCAAAGCCGCCTGGCAACCAAGCTGCGTTGAAGTGAAATGCCATGACCGAGATAATTGCCAGCGCGCGCAGCCCATCGATGTCTGCGCGCCGATGAAATCCATTCATTACCATGATTCCCAGCCCCATTTGCGGGGCACAAGGTCTGTGGAAAACCGCTGCCGGGTGCAACTCAGGCAGCGACCTGAGGCACCTCGACGGGCTCATAGATGTGCGTGCTGCTGAGGTCGACCCGGGCCGCCCCGAGCGACAAGCCGACGCCAAAGCCACAGAGCACGATGTTTTCCCGTTGCCGCCAATCAGCCGCAGGCAACGTTGCAAGCAACAACGGGATTGAAGACGGGCCCGTGTTGCCTACATTACGCATGTTGACCGGCACCCTGGAGCGTTCTACACCCAGCAGCTTGCGCAGGTAATTGAGCATGAAGCCGTTGGCTTGGTGCAGCGCCAGCATGGGTACGTCCTGCAACTTCAGGCCGCAGTGCAGCAACAGCTCCTCGATGGCGGGAGGTACGCCGTTCAACGCGAAGTTCATGATTGCCGTACCGTTCATGTGCAGGAAACCGGCTTCCCGGCTGCCGCCTTCGGGAGGCATGGAGCGCCACGGCGTGTAAAGATGCTCCCTGCCCCCCTGGGACCGTATCAACAGGTCAATTCCACCTTCTCCAGCCTCCAACAGAGTCGCGCTCGCCGCATCGCCGAACACCATCCTGACATGTCGATCCGCCGGGTCCAGCAGCGTACGGGTGACGTCCCCCGTACAGAGCAAGACCCGCCGACACCCTCCTGCACGGATCAGCATGGCCGCCTGATAGAGCCCATAGATGTAGCCCGAGCAACCATAGTTGATATCGAACGCCACACATTGCTCACTCAAACCCAGGTGATGCTGCAACTGCACAGCGACGCCCGGCATGAGGTCATCAGGTGTTTGCGTCACCACCACGACACCATCGATATCGGCTGCAGCGGTGCCGCTACTGGCCAGCAAGTGCCGCGCCGCCGCTGCGCAAAGCGCTCCGGTGCTCAGACTGCCTGCGACCCTGACTGCTTCGATACCCGTGCTATGGATGATGCGTTTGACTTCCAACGCACCGAAGTCGCCTGCCAGATCCGCCAACGCCAACCGCTGCTCCGGCAGCGCCGCGGTCACCCCCACGATGCGCACCCCCGCCAATCCAACCTTCATGTTCGGTTACCCCGCAACGTGAGCGTCATTGATGGATGCGAGCAACTCACCGTATGTCGTGATTTTGTCGAAGACATCGTTGTTCAGGATGCGTCGATAACGCTCACGCACCAGTGCCAGTACAGATATTTGTGTCAGCGAATCCCAGTTTTCGAACTGTCCGAGGGGCACGTCGACGTGCAGCAGATCGACACTGATTTCCAGCAGTTGAGCCAGTTCTTCGGCAAAGGCTTGGTCGTTCATCTCGTTTCCTTGAGTGTGTTGCGATTCTTCTTGAAGCGCGCGGTATGCAGCCTGTCCTGGGTGAGGATCACCTTGCGCGGCAACTGGAAAGCTGGAAGGCGGTCTCTGCAAAATGCATAGAGCCGGGCCTTGAAATCGGCAAGGGGCTCATCTTCTGCCAGGGAAAAGGTCGCCGTGATCAGGTTGCCGGCAATCGCATGCCGCTCATGACTGACCATTACATCCAGGATTCTGGGAAGGCCCTTAAGCACATTTTCGATCTCACTGGGGAAAACCTTCTCACCCCCCACGTTGATCATCTCCGTCGCTCGCCCCAGCACTTTCATCCACCCGCCGCGTTGCACAACCGCATCACCGGTTCGGTAGAACCCATCCTCGGTGAAAGGACTAGGGGCATTCAGGTAGCCGAGCATGGTGCTGTCATTACGAATTTCCAGCAGACCGTCGACGACCCGTACATGGCACCGCTCATCTCCCAGTTTCATCCAGCCAGAGCGGGATGACTCGGAGCGCGCCGGAACCACTCCGGTCTCGGTAAGGCCGTAACTTTGCGAAAGGCGCACATGCGGCAAGAGTCTGTGCAAGCGCTGCAAGACCAGCTCAGGCATGGGTTCGGCACTGTAGTTGATGACCTGCAGCGAACCGAGATCGTGATGTTTGAAGGCGTCGCTGAGCAGCAGCAGGTTGATGAAAGTTGGCGAGGTGGTCAGAGCCTGCACCTGATACTTCTCGATGGCCCTTGCTACCGGCAACGGCTGACGGGAAGCCGGAATGACCAGGCAGCCGCCATTGAACAGGGTATAGAAAAGTGCATTGAGCCCACCGATGTGATCGAACAGCAAAAACGCAATGCTGGTGAGCTGCCGCTTGCGCTGCTGATGCCGCTCAAGCAGTGCCAATGCCTTGTGTACGCTGGCCTTGGGAATACCCGAAGAGCCGGACGTGAAGATGATCGCACCCGGCACCTCCTGATCACGCAGTTGCCTGATCAGCGCAGGTTCGGTGCTGCCGGCTCGTGTCGTCAGGCACAGTTGCCCCTGCTCGCCGACGTGAACCACCCACTGCGCCTGGCAAATATCATGCAACGTCTCAAGCTGAAGACCGGGGCGGGGTGTGATCAGGGCGACGGTACAGCGGTTGAGCCAGAGCGCAATGAGTGCAGCGATGGCATCAGGAGAAAAATCCGCCACCAGTGATCCCCTGCTGCAAGGCTGTGCCTGTTCAGCCAGAAACGACTGGTAGTGACGAACCCTCTCAAGCAACTCGCCATAGCTGATTGGATGATCCTGATAGACAACCGCCGGGCGATCAGCATGTTCGGCAAAACGTTCCAACAAGACCTGGAGTGCGTTCATACGCCCCCCAGGTAAATATTTTGCCCGGTGACAAAACCGCTGTTCTGGCTGATGAAGAAATCCACCACATTGGCCACATCAGTCATTTCACCGAAGCGAGCAATGGCCTGACGCGCCAGCAGGCGTTGCATCTTTTCCTGCGGTACCGACCGGATGAGATCAGTCTCGATCGGGGTTGGACCGACACCATTGACGGTGATACCGAAAGGCGCGAGCTCCCGGGCCATGACCTCGGTCAGTGACTTCACTGCCGCCTTGGAAGCGGCATAGATCGCTTCACCTTCGAGCTTCAACGGTGTGGCCACGGTAGTGAAATTGACAATCCGCCCATATTTGCGGCTAGACATCAGCTTGGCCGCTTCACGAGCGAACAGAAAACTGCCGACCACGTTGGTATCGAGAATCTGTTCCACGGTTGCCAGTGGCGTCAATACCGTATGGTTCATGCTCGCGATACCGGCATTGTTGATCAGGTTATCTAGCCGCCCATAGTTCCGACGTATATGCGAAAAAATCGACATGGCCGCAGCCTCGTCAACCACGTCACCGACGAAGTGCCGGTAGCCCGGTAATTCCCAATCAATGTCACTGCGACTGCATCCAACCACTTGGTGGCCAAGGGCGACGTAATGTTCGACGAGAAACTTGCCAATTCCTTTACGAGTGCCAGTGATCAAGGTAACAGGGGCTTCATGCATGGGCCTGCTCTCCTACCAGTGCCATGACATGCTCAGTCAGGGATGCCACGCTGGTAAACGGGCTGCGCCGGGCTGACATGGCCTTTTCGCTGGCAAGCACAACCGTCACACCGAATGCAGCCTCCACCGCTTCCTCTACCGATACGATCAGAGATACCAGTGACATGGAGTCCAGTTGCCCTTCTACGCCGAACAGCGCAGTTGCAGCCCCTGCTGAACAATCGACAGGTTGAGCCAGAACATGGCTCAGTCCATCTACCGCAGCGAAAATGATGCCCTCAACTTTATCTTTCACACGCAAGTCCCTCTTGGTTATAACCAGTTCCATTGAGCCATGGGGTAAGACCGCCGATTGCCCCTGGCCTGGGTATACTCTGCAAGCGGTACTGACTTTCCTAGCTGGGAAGATTCACACTGCGATTTTTGACAGGTGCTGGCGATAACCGTTAAAAACACGGTCCACGCGGCAAAAGAGAGCTGTGACAAAGTAAAGGTTCATGCGAAAACTCCTGGCAAGCGCCCTGGCGCTGGTGATGATTGCCGCCTTTTGCGGCTACGGCTTCTGGACCCAACAACGCCCGGAAGGCCACTACCTGTCCGACCTGCGTATCGAACTGGCACTGAACCATGGCGTGCCCGGCGAGCATGGCAACCTGCTCGGTGTCGAGCCGTTGCTGTTCCCGGGCGACTACCAGAACCTGCAACGCCTGCACCGCAAGCTTGCCGCCTACCTGGAACAGGCGCGCGCCCAAGGGCTGGTGAGCTCGCGCACGGTGGTGGTGCTGCCGGAGCATATTGGTACCTGGCTGTGGGCACGCGGGGAAAAGAACGAGCTTTATCAGGTGACGCAAAGCCGCGAGGCCTTGCAGTGGCTGGAGCTGAGCAACCCGTTGCTTTATGGCCTGGCCATGCTTGGTACCGACGGCGACGACTGGCGCGCTGATGCGCACCTGCGCATGAAGGCCAAGCAGATGGCTGCGGACTACCAGCAGCTGTTTGGCGGCCTGGCCAAGGAGTTCGGCGTTACGCTGGTGGCCGGCTCCATCGTGCTGCCCGCGCCCTACGTGAAACAGGGCGTGCTGCACGTCGGCAGTGGCCCGCTGTTCAACAGTAGCCTGGTGTTTGCCGCTGATGGCTCACTGCTGGGCCAACCCCAGCGCCAGCAATTCCCCGACAGTGAAAACCGCCGCTACGTCCACGCTGGCCGCCAGCAACCGCTGCAAGTGGTACAAACCCCTGCCGGGCGCCTAGGCGTGTTAGTGGGCAGTGACAGCTGGTACCCGGAAAACCACCAGCAATTGGCACAACAAGCCGTTCAGCTGATTGCCAACCCGGTGTTCCTCAGCGGCAAGGGCAGTTGGGATGCGCCTTGGCGTGGTAATCGCCATCAGGGCGCCAGCGCCGGGCTTGCCCTGCAACGTGGCGAAGTCAGCGAACAGAGCGCATGGCAACGCCTGACCGAGGCGGCCGGGGCCGGCGTCAGCAGCATGAGCGTGTTCATGCGCGGGCAGTTCTGGGAACAGGCCGGCGACGGCCAGGGCTTTGCCCGCCAGTCGGGCGAATTGCTGGTGGGGACTCCCAGCCATGGCGCCCGCCTCCTGAACCTGTGGCTGTAGGCGCATGGCCCGCCCCCGCGTACGCCTTGGCGACCTTTCGGTTGGTTTTGTCCAGCCGCTGAGCGAGGCGCTGCGTGAACTGGGGCACGACCCCGAGGCCCTGCTGAGCCGCTATGGCCTTGATGCGCCACGCCTTGCCGAAGCCGGCGCACGCTTGTCGATTCCCCGCTACATGCACCTGGGCCACGCAGCCATCGAGCTGAGCGGTGAAGCCGCACTGGGCCTGCATATGGGGCGCCTGAGCCGCCTGGCGCATGCCGGCCTAGCCGGGATCACCGCCGCCCAGGCGCCGACCTTGGGCGAGGCGGCGCGCACCCTGCTGCGTTTTGAGCCACTGTACGCGGCCAACTACCGTGGCCAATCCAGCTTTGAGGAAGATGCCCAGGGCGCCTGGTTGCGTTTCTATTCGATCAGCCCCTACAACGCCTATAACCGTTTCGTGGTCGACTCGCTGCTCGCCGGGTGGCTGGCACAGCTTGCCGATCTGGCGGGTACGGCGGTCCAGGCCGAGCGCCTGGACATCGAATTTTCCGCCCCTGCCTACGCTGCGCGGTATCAAGCGCTGTGCAGCACGCCTGTGCAATTTGCGGCCGAGGGCAACCGGCTGCGGCTAGGCCGCGCAACACTGCAGCTGGCCAACCCCAGGCATTGCCCAAGCACCTGGCAGCATCTGTTGCAGCTGTGCGAGGCACAAATGCAGCAGCTTACGCGGGTGCGCAGCCTGGGCGAGCGCATTACCCACCTGCTGGGCCCGCTGCTTAATGGCGGCCGTGAACCAGACCTGGAAGAAGTGGCGCTGCACCTGCAACTGCCCACCTGGACACTGCGCCGCAAGCTGGCCGAGGAAGGCACGCGCTTTCGCGACTTGCTCAACGAAACACGACGCGACCTGGCCGAGACCTATATCCGTGATACGGAGCTGGCCTTTGGCGAGATTGCCTATCTGTTGGGGTTTGCATCGGCAGAGGCCTTCCAGCGCGCGTTCAAGCGCTGGACGGGCCTTACGCCGGGGGAGTTCCGCCGCAGCCAGCGGCGGGCGGGCTAAAGCTCGGTAGCGTCGTCAGCCGGTTCCGGGGTGTCCAGCTCGTAAGCCTGGGTTTCGAGTAGTTCTTCCTGATATTCGTCCATGCCCTGTGTCCTCTTTGTCATTTTGTCTTCGTAGGTGTCGCCTTCAAGCTAAGCAGGTGGCATGAAGGAATGATGACAATCTTATGAGTGGTAAACGTAGCAGGTGTTCAGGAAGTTATCGCGGGGCGTCTGTAACAGGGGATGTGTGCAGCCTGCGCCGGCCTCTTCGCGGGCTTGCCCGCTCCCACAGGATTTGCACAAGCGCTGAAACTTGCGCATTACCTGTGGGAGCGGGCAAGCCCGCGAAGAGGCCAGTACAGGCGATCATCAGAGAGCGGGTGAAGCCGCCTCGGCAGGCTGTGCATCCTGTTGAACCTGAATCGGTGCAGCCTCCGTAGGTGGCGCCACCGGCTGCGAACCCTGGCTGTCATTCACTGCCGGCGCTGCCACTGTTTCGCTGACCGGGGCAACGGCCGCTGGCGCTGGCGCAACCTCAGCCGCCGGCGCAGGTGTCGGAGCCACCGGGTTCGCCGCAGCCTGCTCCGGCAGCCCCAGGTCCACCGCTGGCTTTTCCGCCTTGGGCGCCTCGACCTTGGCTTTGGCAACTTTTTTCGGCTTGGGCAGGTAACTCTCCACAAGGGCGAAATAGCGGTCATAGAACTGCGCCGCTGTTACCGTTTCACTGGCTACCTTGACCATCGAATCGTCACTGGAACCAATCGGCATGGACACCGAACCCAGCACCCCCACGCCCAGGCTGGCGGAGGTGTTGGACTTTTTCAGCGCATACCGGTCCTGCAGGGCGTTGGCAAACATGGTCGAACGCTGCTCGTCGCTCACATCCGGCGCGCAGGTGACGTTGAAGCTGATCTGCAGGTGGTTCTCGCTGTTCTGCTGGAAGCTCTTGTTGCCCACCACCTGGTTGGCACCGCTGCTGGTGATGATGTAGCCCTGGCTGAGCAAGGCACGCCGGGCCGCTTCGCAAGAGCCGGCATCGCTCACCGGAAAGCTGCGCGAGAAGGTGCCCGAGTCATCGAAGTTCTCGTGTTCGTACACGGTGGTTTTTTTCGAAGAACAACCGGTCACGCCCGCCAGCACCAGGGCCAGCCCGAGCGCACCAAAGACGGAAGATCTGGTCATTGCGAATTCCGGGTAAGTCGAGAAGGTGCCTATTGTGCAACACAGCGGGTAGGCACAGGAACCATTGGTCGGTGAAGAACCTGTCAGGTTGGTGTAAATCTGGGTAAAGGCCGAAAAAATTAGCCGTGGAAACGAAAAAAGCGACCCGAAGGTCGCTTTTTCGTGCTTCAAGGCGTTCAAGGGGCCTTGAGGCGAAGATGGCGCAGCGGACGGGACTCGAACCCGCGACCCCCGGCGTGACAGGCCGGTATTCTAACCGACTGAACTACCGCTGCGTATCATTCAGGCTTGCGCCCGATTGAAACCTGGGTCTACCCTTCCGGCGAATTCGCCTCAGGGCAGGCACAAAAAAAGCGATGACGTGATCGCTTCTCTTGTGTTTGCTTCAAGGTGTTCTAGGGACCTTGAAACGAAGATGGCGCAGCGGACGGGACTCGAACCCGCGACCCCCGGCGTGACAGGCCGGTATTCTAACCGACTGAACTACCGCTGCGTATCGTTCAGGCTTGCGCCCGATTGAAACTGGGATCAGCCCAAGGTGCTTGACCTTGTGGCTCAGACCGGTGCCAGGCACCCATCTGTTACTGAAAAATGGCGCAGCGGACGGGACTCGAACCCGCGACCCCCGGCGTGACAGGCCGGTATTCTAACCGACTGAACTACCGCTGCGCAGTGCGTTCCTCTCTGCCTATCGGCTTCTTGCGGAACCCGATGCTACAGGAACATCTCAGGAAGTGGTGGGTGATGACGGGATCGAACCGCCGACCCTCTGCTTGTAAGGCAGATGCTCTCCCGGCTGAGCTAATCACCCTCGCGATGTTGCTTGTTGCGTTTGCTTCGCTGAGGCCGCGAAATTTACGCAGGTGGCGAAGCTAAGTCAATAGCCCCATTGAATTTTTTTCAAAAAAGGTAAAAACAGAAAAGGGACCTTTCGGTCCCCCTTCCTATAACGTCGAACTCAGGTGTAGATCATCTTGCGGGTCATGCCGCCATCGACCACGAACTCCTGGCCGGTGACAAACGCCGCCTGGCGCGACAACAACCAAGCCACCATCGCCGCCACATCCTCCACCGTCCCTACCCTGCCCGTCGGGTGCTGGGCATGGTCGGCCTCGGTCAGCGGCTCGGCACGGCGTTGCGACGGGTCACGGGCATCGATCCAGCCTGGGCTCACCGCATTGACGCGAATCTCCGGCCCCAGGCTCATGGCCAGGGCATGGGTCAAGGCCACCAGGCCGCCTTTGCTTGCCGCATAGGCCTCGGTATCGGGCTCGGACTGCCGCGCCCGGGTGGAGGTGAGGTTGACGATCGCCCCGTTGTGCGCACGCAGGTACGGCGCACAATGCTTGGCCAGCAACATCGGGCCATTCAGGTTGACCGCCAGTACCCGGTTCCATTGCGCCAGGCTCAGGCTTTCCAGGGTCTGGTTGTGCGGGTTGGCAATCGCCGCATTGCACACCAGCGCGTCCAGCCGGCCAAACTGCCCCAGCACCTCAGACACCCCGGCACTGACCTGGGCCTCGTCGGCAACATCCATGGTGATGAACCAGGCATTGTCACCCAGGGCCTTGGCCACCTTGGCACCACGCTGGCGATCAAGATCACTCAGCACCACCTGCCAGCCTTCGCAGATCAGCCAGGCGGCAATCCCCAGGCCGATGCCGCGCGCGGCACCGGTTACCAGGGCGACCCGGCCGTTGAGGCCGGGCGTACCGCGGCTGATCTCGATCACAATGCAGCCAGCCCGCGAGCCAGGTCTGCCTGCAGGTCAGCCACGTCTTCCAGGCCCACGGCAACGCGGATCAGGCTGTCGCGGATGCCGGCGGCTTCACGCTCCTGCGGCGACAGGCGGCCGTGGGAGGTGGTGGCCGGGTGGGCGATGGTGGTTTTGCTGTCACCCAGGTTGGTGGTGATGGAAATCACCCGGGTGGCGTCGATGAAACGCCAGGCACCCGCTTTGCCGCCCTTGACCTCAAAGCTGACCACCGCGCCAAAGCCACTCATCTGGCGCTTGGCCAGTTCGTGCTGCGGGTGGCTGGGCAGGCCGGCGTAATGCACCTTTTCCACGCCGTCCTGCTGCTCCAGCCATTCAGCCAGGGCTTGGGCGCTTTCGCAGTGCGCACGCATGCGCAGGCGCAAGGTTTCCAGGCCCTTGGTGAAGATCCAGGCGTTGAACGGGCTGAGCGTCGGGCCAGCGGTACGCAGGAAGCCCACCACTTCTTTCATCTGTTCGGCACGGCCGGCAACCACACCACCCATGCAGCGGCCCTGGCCATCGATGAACTTGGTGGCCGAGTGGAACACGATGTCGGCACCCAGCTTCAGTGGCTGCTGCAACGCCGGGGTGCTGAAGCAGTTGTCCACCACCAGCATGGCGCCGTGGGCATGGGCGATTTCGCTGAGCGCGGTGATGTCGACCAACTCGGCCAGCGGGTTGGACGGCGATTCGACGATCAGCAGCTTGGTGTTGGCCTTGATGGCCTTTTCCCAGCCACCGAGGTCGACCAGTGGTACGTAGTCCACCTGCACGCCAAAGCGCTTGAAATACTTCTCGAACAGGCTGATGGTCGAGCCGAATACGCTCTGCGACACCAGCACATGGTCACCGGCGCTGCACAGCGACATGACCACGGCCAGGATCGCTGCCATGCCGGTGGATGTACCCACGGCCTGCTCGGCGCCTTCCATGGCCGCCAGGCGCTCCTCGAAGGCGCGTACCGACGGGTTGGTGTAGCGCGAGTAGACGTTGCCCGGCGTTTCACCGGCAAAGCGCGCAGCGGCATCGGCCGCCGTGCGGAACACGTAGCTGGAGGTCAGGAACAGCGCTTCGCTGTGCTCGCCCTCGGGTGTACGGTGTTGACCGGCGCGCACCGCCAGGGTGTCGAAACCGACACCCTCGAGGTCGCTGTCCAGTCGCCCGGCATCCCATTGATCCGTCATGCCGTCGCTCCCTGAATCAGTTGTTGTAGAGGTCGATGATCGCGCTGACGGCCTGGTTCTTGACCTTGGCCAGGTCATTACGGGCCTGCTCGATGCGGTCGAGGTAGGCCGCGTCGATATCGCCGGTGACGTACTCACCGTTGAATACCGCGCAATCGAAGTGATCGATCTTGATCTTGCCGCCACCGACCGAATCGATCAGGTCAGGCAGGTCCTGGTAGACCAGCCAGTCGGCGCCAATCAACTCGGCCACTTGTTCGGTGGTACGGTTGTGGGCGATCAGCTCGTGAACACTCGGCATGTCGATGCCGTAGACGTTGGGGTAGCGCACCGCAGGGGCTGCGGAGCAGAAGTAGACATTCTTCGCACCGGCTTCGCGGGCCATCTGGATGATCTGCTTGCAGGTAGTGCCGCGCACGATCGAGTCGTCCACCAGCATCACGTTCTTGCCGCGGAACTCCAGCTCGATGGCGTTGAGCTTCTGGCGTACCGACTTCTTGCGCGCAGCCTGGCCGGGCATGATGAAGGTACGGCCAATGTAACGGTTCTTGACGAAACCTTCGCGGAACTTGACGCCCAGGCGGTTGGCCAGCTCCAGCGCAGCGGTGCGGCTGGTGTCCGGAATCGGGATGACCACGTCGATATCATGCTCGGGGCGCTCACGCATGATCTTGTCGGCCAGTTTCTCACCCATGCGCAGACGGGCCTTGTACACCGAAATACCGTCGATGATGGAGTCCGGGCGGGCCAGGTACACGTGCTCGAAGATGCACGGTTGCAGGTTCGGCGCTTCGGCGCACTGCTTGGTGAACAACTGGCCGCCTTCGGTGATGTACACCGCTTCGCCCGGTGCCAGGTCGCGGATCAGGGTGAAGCCGAGTACGTCCAGGGCCACGCTTTCCGACGCGATCATGTATTCCACGCCTTCGTCAGTGTGACGCTGGCCGAACACCACCGGGCGGATGCCATGGGGGTCGCGGAAACCGACGATGCCGTAGCCGGTGATCATTGCCACCACGGCGTAACCGCCGACACAACGGCTGTGTACGTGGGAAACGGCAGCAAACACGTCTTCTTCAGTGGGCTGCAGCTTGCCACGCACCGCCAGCTCATGGGCGAACACGTTCAGCAGCACTTCCGAGTCGGAGTTGGTGTTGACGTGGCGCAGGTCAGACTCGTAGATCTCTTTGGCCAGCTGCTCGACGTTGGTCAGGTTGCCGTTGTGCGCCAGGGTAATGCCGTATGGCGAGTTGACGTAGAACGGCTGGGCCTCGGCCGAGGTCGAGCTGCCCGCAGTCGGGTAGCGCACGTGGCCAATGCCAATGCTGCCGACCAGGCGCTGCATGTGGCGCTGCTGGAACACGTCGCGCACCAGGCCATTATCCTTGCGCAGGAACAACCGGCCGTCATGGCTGGTCACGATACCGGCAGCGTCCTGGCCGCGGTGCTGGAGGACCGTAAGCGCGTCATACAGCGCCTGATTGACGTTCGACTTACCGACGATACCGACGATGCCACACATGCGACGCAACCCCTACTTTGACGAAACTTGAGTGAATAGCGCTCAGGGCTTTGCCGGCCCGAGCAACTGTTCCTTGAACGGCAGATCAGCCGGAGCGCTGATCAGCCCACCGGGCGACCACTGGCCGGTGAAACCCAGAATCAGGTTTTTCGACCAGTCGGCGACCAGGAGAAATTGTGGTATCAGGCGTGATTCCTGCCACCAGGTGTCTTGTTGAACCGGCCCCAGGCTGATCAGGCCTATGGCCACCACTACCAGCAAGGCCCCGCGCGCGGCACCAAAGGCCATGCCCAGGAAACGGTCGGTGCCGGACAGCCCGGTCACACGGATCAGCTCGCCGACCAGGAAATTGACCATGGCCCCCACCAGCAAGGTGGCGACGAAAAGAATGGCGCAGCCCGCGATGACGCGCATCGATGGCGTCTGGATATAGCTTTCAAGATACACCGAGAGCGAACCGCCGAACATCCAGGCAACCGCACCGGCAATGATCCAGATGAGCAAGGACAAGGCTTCCTTGACGAAGCCGCGCTTGAGACTGATCAGTGTGGAGACGGCGATGATCGCGATGATCGCCCAATCAACCAAGGTAAATGCCACGGTGCTGCCTGCAGACGTTTGAGGCGGCGCATTTTACCAGAGCGGCGGGCTGGGAGTAAGCGGAATGTCAGCTGGATTAGTGTTAGCCCATTCGCGGGTAAACCCGCTCCCACAGGGACCGCGCTGACATTGAATACGGCGCTGCACCTGTGGGAGATTCTATGGCCGGAGGCAAATTTTCAGTAGAAAAGCCCACGGCCTCTCTCAGCAACATCCAGGCACGAATCAGCCTGCCAGAGAATTTCTCTCCAGCATCGGGTGCTGCCCGTCAGTTCGGGTGGGCTGCGTAGCAGCCCCAGCCTCAGCTGGCCAGCTTGGCACCTCCGGTATATATCTCGGGTTTCCAGTCAGCCTCATGCCTCATCAGGCCGAATGCCAGCCGAGCCAAGCGACGCGCAAGGATTACCAAGGCTTGGGTGGTTTTCTTCCCGCGTGCTTGATGATGGGCGTAAAACTGCGACCAAGTCTTGGTTCGGCTGCCGCTCATCGAGGCGTTGTATAGAAGTCTGCGGACCTCCGAGTCTCCACGCTTGCTCAACTTCCCTCTGCCCGACCATTTGCCGGATTGGGCAACCGTCACATCCAGACCTAGATA